>NZ_WBYY01000003.1:0-56170 GCF_048985645.1 Exiguobacterium sp. A1_3_1
GATTCGTAAGCCGGCCGGTGTCGATAAAGGTCCCGTTTGCAATGCAGCCGGTTGGTTCTGGATGTTACGCGTCAACAGCTCCTTGAACTGGGCGTCACGACGTTTATATCCGTTCGTATCGACATTCGCTAAGTTGTGCCCGGTCGTATCGAGTTGTTTTTGTAATTGCGCCATTGTACTAGCTGACGTATAGAGTGATTGCATGGTATTCCCCTTTCATTATCGGACGCGACCGATTTCAGAAACTGCCTTTTCCGCTGTCCGGTCATACGCTTGAATGACTTTTTGATTCGCTTCAAACTGACGCAGACCAGCGTTCATCTCTGCCATCGTCTGTTCAATCGCGACGTTCCCGAGTTCAAGTACCCCTTGATCAACCTTGACGTTGCCTTGTGCCAACGCTTCAGGTGCCCGGTAGAGTCCGTTCTCAACCCGTTCGAGTTGTTCCGTATTATTCGTCGTCACAAGTCCTAGTCGTCCGACTTGCTCTCCGTTCCCCCGCGTCACGACACCTTCAGGTGAGACTTTGAAATCGTCATTGCCGACGTTCATGATATTTCCGTTCTCATCGAGTACCTGATCGCCGTCCGTCGTCCGTAAGATACCGTCTCCATCGACTGCGAACTGCCCATTCGTCGTATACAATGTTTCTCCTTCGATTCCTGTTCCTTCTCCCGTATTATGGAAAATCGTGAACATCGGCACACCGTCGATCGAACTAATCTGTAAATCCGTCGCATTTCCTGTCTCCGTGATGGATCCAGGTGCGAAGTTCGGTGTCGCCGCCTGCATAAACACACCTGTCGCGAGCGTACCGACGTTTCCAGCAGGTCGAATTCCCGTCCGTTCATTCGTCGCCGCTTGATGGATCATCATCTCCGGAAACGTGCGCAGGGATGCTTGATCGGCACGGAAGCCGGGCGTCCGTGCATTCGCTAAGTTATTACTCAACATCTCTTGTTGGCGTTGCAATGCCTGCATCGCACCGGATGCCGTATACATTCCGCGTAACATCTATATTTCATCTCCTCATTGACTTCATGTTCAATTCTATCTTTTAGTATATCGGTCCGTTTGCTTCAGATTATGAGTTTTTTTCAAAAAAAGGGAATAAAATTCTGAGTTGCATCTAAAGTACTACTATTCCTATCAAAAAATCATTCTCCTTCTTTTGAATTCGTTTCATATTCATAATTATTCCAATTGGGTATAATTAGAAGTAGTTCATATCGACCAGTTGAAACGAGGTGATGACGGTGTCTTTCTTTAAAAGACGTACGAACCAATCGACCACTCCTTCTTTAGATTTCACACTGTTGACAGACATGACCCACTTCCTTGAAAATCACCCGGATGCAGTTTATACGATGGATTTGAAAGGAAATTTCATCGCATTTAATAATAAGCTACCTCTTTTACTCGGTTATCCTACCGACGCGATCCGTAGTATGCATTTCAGCGAGCTGCTCATCAAATCAGAAGCTGAACGTATTGCACCACTAAAACATCGTGTTCACGAAGGCGAAACGATTCATTTCACAACGGACATTCAACGAAAAGATGGTCAAATCCTGACTGTCAACGTCACGAACATTCCCCTCTACAATCAACACGTCATCATTGGACTTTACGGCATTGCGCGTGACGTCTCCCAACAAAAAGAATTACGTACCGCTTATAATCGTCTACTTGCAAAGGAACAGTTGACGACGACGCTTGACGGCGTCACCTTTCTTGAATATATTCCTTCGACGAAACAACTGACTGCCGATGCCGCACTTAGTCAATTGCTAGAATGGTCACAGCGTCATGTCGCACAAATGGATGCATACGAACTGCTCGACGAAATCCACCCGGAAGACCGCGATCTATTCTTACAACAGAGTACTGCCTTGTGTGACGAGCAGATTGCTGAATTCTCGATGTCCCTTCGAATGAGCAAACGACGTCACTATACGAAAGTCGTTCGTTGTGATGCCTTACTTCAGCAAAACTCTTCTCCCCGCTGCGTCAACTTCATCCTGCATGATGCGACGGAGCTGACGAGTCTTGAACGCGAACGCGATCATGCCATTCAGTCCTTAAAGGATGTCTTCGGCTCACTGGATACGTCCATTTACGAACATATCTATCATCCGCAAACCGTCACGTTTCAATCAGCCGGTTTTTTAGCTCCCTATCAGCACATCCTGAACCGGATTGAAAAGGAACCCCAGTTATGGCGGACACTGATTCACCCCGAGGATTTACCACATTTAGAACTCTCGTATCCTGAGATTCGTAACGGTAAGGTCATCCGACACCTCTATCGCCTCCAACTCCTCGACAATGTCTTTTGGATCGAGGAAACCTGTATTCCAATTCTTGATAATAAGGGCGATGTCTCGGGTCATTATGGGGTCTCGTCTGACATTACGATTTTAAAAGAGCAACAGCATACGATTTGGCATCTCTCCATGCATGACTCGTTAACTCAGTTACCGAACCGCGCCTTTTTACTCGAGGAAATCACGAGTTTATTGAAGACACGAACATCGTTTACGTTGCTTGCTGTCACCTTTAAGCAATACAATGTCATTCATGAACGTTTCGGACATGATGTCGGAGATGAATGGATTCGCCAGACGAGTGCTGAAGTGCGTCGCTTTGCAGATCAAGATCATTTCGTCGGTCATCTGTTCGGTGATAAGTATCTCTTCATCATTAAGAAACCGATCGATGAGACAGCTATCGTGAAACTAAGCCATCAGCTACTGAAGCTATCTGAAAAACGTTTTGATGTCTTGTCTTATGAATTGTTCACGAACGTCTATATCGGTATCACATACGTCGTCAACGATAAACTATCAGCAGACGAATTATTGAAACAAACGTATACAGCACTCCGGCGTGCGAAATCACGAACGAAGAGCAATTATCAGTTTTACTCGACGACGCTCGATATTGATATGTATCGCCGTTATGAACTCGAACGGGATTTACGATACGCCATTCAAAACGAGCAGCTCGTCCTCGAATACCAGCCGAAAGTCGATGGCTGGAACGGAAATATCCAAGGAGCCGAAGCATTGATTCGCTGGAATCATCCGGAGTGGGGACGCTTGACGCCAAAGGATTTTCTCTCCTTGTCGGAAGAAAGTGAGATGTATCTCCACATTGGGGATTGGGTACTCGATCAGACATGTCGTTTTCTCAGTAAGCTTCGCGAACAACGCCATTCGAACATCGTTCCGATTTCCATCAACGTCTCCCCGAAGCGTCTGTTTTACGGAGATTTTGGACAAGTCATCGAACAATATCTCAAGCGATACCGAGTACCGGATCATCTCCTTGAGATTGAATTACTCGAGTCCGACATCTTACTTGAAAGCGATAAAATCCATGAGATTCTAGAACGAATTTCTGCACTCGGTGTCCATATCTCCTTAGATGACTTCGGTACCGCCTATTCATCAATCTCTCACGTCCAGCGCTATCCGATCAATTGCCTAAAGATCGATCGTTCCCTCGCGCAACTGATCGAGCACGATCCAAAAAGTCGTTCCGTCGTCAAAAGCATTCTCTTCATGGCAAAGGAGTTTCAATTGACTGTCGTTGCAGAAGGCATCGAAACGATTCCGCAGCTCGATTTTTATCGCGAGTTACAGTGCGACCTGATTCAAGGCTATTTGTTTAGCAAACCAGTATCAGAGAGCACTTTTGAAAAATTACTGACGAAAGGGATGTTATATCCACAACACACCGGTACAGCCGCTCCAGTCGAAGCGATTTTATCATTATTTGCTCAAATCACGATCACCCGGCTGAACGGTCGAGCCATCCAAGTCGGATTCTCTGATATCCTGATCAATCGATGTACGAATAAGACGTTGTTCTTCTACTCTTCGATTCGTCTGCCGATTCATCAAAACATCGAACTGAACGTGACACTTGCCTCATTGATTCATCCCGAGATTTTTCTCGTTCCTGCATCTATCACGGAACTCGATAACGGTCTATTCCATTATGCAGCGGATTTCAAGGTGCGTGCGCTCTCTTCTCTCGTCCAGGAGCAACTGAAACATTCTCAACCTTCCTTTTTGGAAGACGTTCTCGAACCGCCTTCTTGATACAAAAAAACACGTCGACTTTCATTCGAGTCGACGTGTTTTACCTTATCCGTTATTTTTACTGAGCACTGCTGTTTGTGTCCGCTCTAACACGGCATTCGTGATGACGATTAGTCCAGTAAAGAGGAATAATGCTTCAAAACCGAAGTGACCAGCAATTTGTCCACCTGCGAGCGGTCCGAGGAAGTTCCCCATGAACTGTGCGGACTGGTTATATCCAAAGATCCGGCCTGACGCATTGGCCGGCGTATTCTTCCGAAGCAACGTTTGAACAGACGGCATTAAAGCAGCTGTCGCAAATCCAATTCCCATCCGTAAGACGATCAGTTGGCTCGTATCCGTGACGAATGCTTGCGGAATCAAAAAGGCAGCAAAAATAAGTAGCGCAAAGAACAAGACACGCTCTGCTCCAATCTTATCTGAGAGACGACCGAGACGCTGTGCCGCAATCAATGCCGCAATCCCAGGTGCCGAAGCGACAATCCCGGATAGTAACGCCAGACGTTCTGTCCCCGGACTAAGTTCTCGAACATACAGCGACAGGATCGGACTGATTGATTGTGCCGCGAACTGAATCAGGAACGTCGTCAAAAAGAGACTTAAAATCAGTTCCGGATGACGCAGCGACTGGATGATTTCCTTCGCGGACGCCATTTTTTTAACTTCCATTGGGACGAATTCTTCTTTAACTAAGAAGTAGGTCACGAGAAAGGTAACGAAGAGCGGTACGCTCGTAAAGAGAAAAACGGGTCGAAGCCCAACAACGTCGGCGAGGAATCCTCCAATGAGAGGTCCTAGCAATCCACCGGCAATCCCACCGGTCGACAGGGTGCCGAGCGCCCAGCCACTTTTCTCTTTTGGGGTTTGGGAAGCAACGAGTGTAATACCGGCTGAAATGAATCCGGACACGGCTCCCATGACAAGACGTAAGAATACGAGTTGATAGACGTCTTGAACGAAACTAATCAAGAACATGACGATCGACATACCAAGACTTGCGCGAAGCAACATCAGCTTCCGTCCTTTTCGATCGGCGAGACGTCCCCAGATTGGTGAGACGATTGCAGCGACGAGGAACGTTGCACCAAAGGCGATGCCGGACCAGGTCGTAATATCTTGTCGGCTGTCGACACCGAGTTCTTCAATGAATAAGGGCAAAAACGGTAAAACGAGACTGAGGGCTGCAGCGGTCAAAAAACTACCGAACCAAACGACGACTAAATTTCTTTTCCACAATGGCATTGTGGCATCACTTCCTTTTATTTTACAATTCGTTTCAATACAACAACTTCTAATATACACTTCACAATGTGAAATGTCTAGCGTTTGAATCGTTCAAGTGTTTCTTCCAGTTGTCCTCTACTCTTCATTAATTCGCAAAATGAATGCTACAAAAAAAAGAAGCATTCTCCGTTGAGAACACTTCCATCTTTTCATCACTTGCCTAGATTATCGAGCATGATGCCTGTACCGCGTGCGACACATAGCATTGGATCTTCTGCGATCAGAACCGGTAGTCCGAGTTCTTTTGCAAGCAGTTGATCGATGCCGTCAAGGAGTGCGCCCCCACCCGTCAGGATGATACCGCGATCGATGATATCCGCTGCAAGCTCTGGTGGCGTCTTCTCGAGCACACGCTTCGTTGCTTCGACGATTTCCATCGCTGCTTCCGCGAGCGCTTCGTGCATCTCTTCTGATGTCACCGTGATGTTGTGCGGTAAGCCTGTCACGAGATTGCGTCCCCGAATATCCATCTGTTCGCTCCGTCCGTCTTCTGAAACAGTAGCAACTGTCGTCTTGACCGCTTGTGCCGTCCGTTCCCCGATGATGAGCTTATGTGTATCCTTGATTGAACGGATGATGTCGTGGTCGAAGCGATCTCCTGCGACTTTGATCGTCTCCCCGCATACGATATCACCCATCGATAGTACAGCGACGTCCGTCGTTCCCCCACCGATATCAATGACCATGTGCCCTGCTGGCATCCAAATGTCCATACCGGCACCGACTGCTGCGACCTTCGGCTCGACTTCGAGGAAGACCGTCTTTGCGCCTGATTTTTCACCGGCTTGACGAATCGCCTTCGCTTCAACCGTCGTGATGCTTGCTGGTGTACAGATCAACATCCGGACGCCACCGAACATCTTACGGACTTCAATCTTATCGATGAAATGGCGAAGCATTGCTTCCGTCATTTCGAAGTCCGCGATGACTCCGTCTTGTAAAGGACGAATCGCGACGATGTTCCCCGGTGTCCGCCCTACCATCAAGTGTGCTTCCGTTCCTACTGCATGAATCTTACCTGTTGCCTTATCGATCGCGACGACCGATGGCTCATCGAGGACGATGCCTCTCCCTTTGACATGAATGACGACGTTCGCCGTCCCTAAGTCGATTCCGATATCTTTTGAAAACATCTCGTGTGCTCTCCTTTACCCGATGGCTATTCTTCCAAAATATAGAACGTCGTTTGGACGTCTAACCCATTTATGTATACATACTTTTCAATTCTAGCATACGCCTCATAACGAAACGACTTTCTTTTTCGCTTTTCACATTTCATTGTCATCTTTTTGAAAATACAGCAAAAAAGCATCATCTCAAAAACATGAGATGATGCTTGGATAATTGGAATTAAAGCTTTGTTGCTGCCGTTTCTTCGACGATTGCCGCTTCTTCTGTCACACGTTCGACGTCTGCACCGAGTGCTTGAAGTTTGAGGTGGAAGTCGACGTATCCACGATCGATGTGGTGAAGCGCACCGACACGCGTTTCGCCTTCAGCGATCAATCCTGCTGTGACGAGTGCAGCACCTGAGCGAAGATCCGTTGAAAGAACTTCCGCACCTTGTAACTGTACACCACCATTGATGATCGACGAGCGACCTTCAATCTTGATGTCCGCGTTCATGCGACGGAATTCTTCAACGTGCATGAAACGGTTCTCAAAAACTGTTTCCGTGATGACCGATGTGCCGCCTGCTTTGAGAACGAGGGCCATCATCTGTGCTTGAACGTCTGTCGGGAAACCAGGGTGTGGCATCGTCTTGACATCAACTGCTTCAAGTTTTGCTGGACCAACGACACGGAGTCCTTCTTCTGTATCCGTGATCTTAACGCCCATCTCTTCCATCTTCGAGATGAGTGGACGAAGGTGTTCGCGCTCAGCACCGATGACTTCGACGTCACCTTCTGTGATCGCTGCTGCGATCATGAACGTACCTGCTTCAATCCGGTCAGGAATGACATAGTGTGTTGCACCGTGTAATTTCTCGACGCCTTCGATGCGGATCGTTTCTGTACCTGCACCGCGGACTTTTGCGCCCATTGCGTTCAAGAAGTTCGCAAGGTCAACGATTTCTGGTTCTTTTGCGACGTTCTCGATGACTGTCGTTCCTTCTGCGAGTGTCGCAGCCATCATGATATTCTCTGTCGCACCGACTGATGGGAAGTCGAGGTAGATTTTTGCACCTTGGAGACGACCGTCGACATGCGCTTCAACAAATCCGTTTCCGATGATCGTCTTCGCGCCCATCGCTTCGAATCCTTTCAAGTGAAGATCGATCGGACGTGATCCGATTGCACAGCCACCTGGCATTGCAACGCGTGCGCGCCCGAGGCGTGCAAGTAATGGACCCATGACGAGAATCGAAGCTCGCATCTTACGCACGTACTCGAGTGGTGCCTCGTCTTTAAGATTCGGCTCTGCATTGACCGTCACCGTGTTGGCTTCCGCATCGAATTCGACTTCCGCGTTCAAGTTGCGCAACACGTTATTGATCGTATAGACGTCTGCTAAACGTGGTACGTTTTGAAGGACGGATTTCCCTTCTGATGCAAGCAATGTTGCAACGAGTGTTTTTAATACGGCATTTTTTGCACCTTCTACTTTGACTGTGCCAGCTAATTTACGTCCGCCTCGGACAACGATTTTTTCCATTCCCCATACTCCTCTGCTTCGTTTCTGTTCTATTTATGATGGCGTGATAAGTGCGTATGCGGTTCGAGATGAACCGATAGAAGAGAAACTCCCAATAGTTAAAACTACTACGCGACTGTTTCGATGATTGATAAATTGACTGTGTTCTTTCATTAAAGAACAGTGTCCTTTTCCATGGTAATCCAGTTTCACGATACAAGGTTTACAATGAAGTTACAAGTTCAGCTGAATAAGAATTTCAGACGTTGCGCAAAACCCGCATATTCAAGTAAAAAGCGCGCCAGACTGGAACCAAGAGCAACAGCAAGCAGGACACGTAGTAAAACCGCCTGTGGACCTCTAGGATGTTGCAGGAATTTATCCCATTTGATTGGTAACATCACCCACCAAGCAAACAAGATGGCGATCACGTACATGAGCATGCTGATCAGAGCACTAATACCAATTGACGTCACTACCATTGCACCTCTTCTTCATAATTTCTTCAACTTTACCATGATTTCATAAAATGAATGATTGCGCAAACAAAATGATACAAGCTGCATTTATTTTATCGCATAAAATATATTTATTGAAGAGCAAATGAGGAAAATCATGAGCTTTCTGTTGAAGAAATCGTGAAAACAAGGCATATAGTGTTCTTTTACATATTTTTCGCTTCCTAAACCTGATTCCAAGCGCCTCGCTCAGAAAACGCTTCTTCGCACTCATTCATTGATGCGTCGTACAAAAAAAGACCCGATTCCATGAAGGAATCGAGTCTTTGATCGAAATCAGTCGCGACCGTAGTCTTTCAAGCTGAGACGGTTAACTGCTCGTTTCAGTGAAAGTTCAGCACGCTTGAATTCGAGTTCTGATAATTTCGTGTCCTGGAGACGACGTTCTGCACGAACCTTCGCAGCTGCAGCACGGTCGTAGTCGACCTTGTCTGCTTGCTCCGCAGTTTCCGCAAGAACCGTTACAGTATCCTGGCGCACTTCCATAAAGCCACCGCTGATAGCGATCAACGTGCGTCCGCCATCTTCGTGGCGCAACTTCAAGATGCTGATGTCGAGTGGTGTCACGAGTGGGACGTGGTGCGGGAGAACCCCGATCTCACCAGAAATCGTCTTCGCAACGACCATACGGACATCGCCATCATACACTTCGCCATCCGGGGTGACGATATTGACATGAAGTGTGTTCATCTCAAGTCCCCCTTATGCTTTGTCACTTAGACAAGCGCCTTCGCTTTTTCAATCGCATCTTCGATCGGACCGACGAGACGGAATGCTTCTTCCGTTAAGTCATCGTGTTTACCTTCGAGGATTTCTTTGAAGCCGCGGATCGTGTCCTTAACTGGGACGTACGATCCTTTTTGTCCTGTGAACTGCTCAGCTACGTGGAAGTTCTGCGACAAGAAGAACTGGATACGACGCGCACGGTGTACAGTCAATTTGTCGTCTTCTGACAACTCGTCCATACCGAGGATCGCGATGATATCTTGAAGTTCTTTATAACGCTGAAGTGTTTCCTGAACTTGACGTGCAACACCGTAGTGCTCTTCGCCGACGATTTCCGGTGAAAGGGCGCGTGATGTTGAAGCAAGTGGATCCACGGCAGGATAGATCCCCATCTCAGAGAGACGGCGCTCAAGGTTCGTCGTTGCATCTAAGTGAGCAAACGTCGTCGCAGGAGCCGGGTCAGTATAGTCATCGGCTGGTACATAAACCGCTTGGATCGATGTAACCGAACCTTTGTTTGTTGATGTGATTCGCTCTTGAAGCATACCCATCTCTGTTGCGAGTGTTGGCTGGTAACCAACGGCAGATGGCATACGACCGAGAAGGGCCGATACCTCAGAACCCGCTTGTGTGTAACGGAAGATGTTATCAACGAAGAGAAGAACGTCTTGTCCTTGCTCATCACGGAAGTATTCTGCCATTGTCAAACCAGTCAAGGCAACACGAAGACGTGCACCCGGTGGTTCGTTCATCTGACCGAAGACCATCGCTGTTTGTTTGATAACGCCTGAATCCGTCATCTCGTGGAACAAGTCATTTCCTTCACGCGTCCGCTCACCAACACCTGCGAATACCGAGATACCGCTGTGCTCTTGCGCGATGTTGTTGATCAATTCCTGGATGAGGACGGTCTTACCTACACCGGCACCACCGAAGAGACCGATCTTACCACCCTTGATGTAAGGAGCAAGCAAGTCGACGACTTTAATTCCAGTCTCGAGGATTTCAACTTTCGTTGAAAGGTTATCGAAAGTCGGTGCTTTTTTGTGGATCGGAAGACGTTCCACATCAGCAGCGATTTCTTTTTCATCAATTGGGTTACCGAGTACGTTGAAGACGCGACCAAGTGTCGCTTCTCCGACGGGTACCGAGATTGGAGCATTCGTATCGAGTACTTCCATTCCACGGCGTACTCCATCCGTAGAGTCCATCGCAATGGTACGGACGACGTCGTCACCAAGGTGCAGGGCGACCTCAAGCGTCAAGTCGATAGCCACTTCTTCTACAGTTTGCGGCGTATATTGAATACGAAGCGCGTTGTAGATGTTCGGTAAGTGTCCTTCGAACTTAACGTCGATGACAGGTCCCATGACCGCGACGACGCGGCCTTTTAAACCGAGTTCGTTCATCGTGTTTCCTCCTACCTATCGTTACGCCAGTCGGGATTACTGCTGCGCAGCAGCCCCACTGACGATCTCTGTGATTTCTTGCGTGATCGCAGCTTGTCGAGCTCGGTTGTAGACGAGAGTCAATCGACCGATCAAGTCATCTGCGTTATCTGTCGCACTTTGCATTGCTGTCATACGTGACGCATGTTCTGCTACTTTCGCGTCAAGAAGCGCACCGAAGATCAAGCTCTCCGCATAACGCGGGAGGAGTTCAGCAAGGATTTGTTCCTCGCTTGGCTCGTACTCATAAGTCGTCGAAGACGAAGCTTCGATTTCTCCGAGTGGGAGAAGAGTTTCGACTTTCACTTCCTGGCTGATGACAGATAAGAAGTGGTTGTAGCACAGCTTGAGCTCGTCGATTTCGCCAATCGTGAACGCACTCACTGTGCGCTTCACGATCTCAGCGACGTCGACATACGAAGGAGAATCGTTCAAGCCTGTGATCGCATCCGTGACCGTGATTCCGCGTGAACGGAAGAACTGGACACCGACTTTACCGACCACGAAGAGAACGTAACTGTCCGTAGTATGCTTTTCTTTGATTTCCCGGTAGACTTCACGCAGCACGTTGGCGTTATATGCACCAGCTAAGCCGCGATCCGATGTGATGACGATATAGCCCGTCTTTTTGACGGGACGTTTCTCGAGCATCGGATGGCTCGCACCTGTCGTGCCATTCGCAATGGTTCCGAGTACCTCTTGCATTTTCAGCATGTAAGGTTGGAACTTCGCGCTATGTGCTTGAGCGCGGTTCAGTTTCGACGCCGAAACCATGTTCATCGCTTTCGTGATCTGTTTCGTACTTTTCGTCGAGTTGATCCGCGTTTGTATCTCGCGCAACGATGCCATTTCGATTCACCACCTTGTTAGTATCAAGAGCGTTCCGCCGGATTAGACCGTCGCTTGGAACGTTTTCTTAAATTCTGAGATTGCTGCTACGAGCTCTTCGTCTGCTGGAAGGTTACCTGTCTTACGGATCTCATCGCAAAGTTGTTTGCGGTTTTGATCGAGCCAGAGGTTGAGTTCCTTTTCAAAACGACGAATATCCGTTACAGCAACATCATCAAGGTGACCACGAGTCAAGGCATAGATGATGATGACTTGCTTATCGACAGTAAGTGGTTGGTTCAAGTCTTGTTTCAAGACTTCAACTGTCCGCTCACCACGGTTAAGCTTCGATTGAGTCGCTTTATCAAGGTCAGATCCGAACTGAGCGAATGCTTCAAGCTCACGGTAAGATGCGAGGTCAAGACGGAGCGTACCCGCTACCTTCTTCATCGCTTTTACTTGAGCCGAACCACCTACACGCGATACCGAAAGACCCGGGTTGATCGCGGGACGGACACCTGAGAAGAAGAGATCCGATTGAAGGAAGATTTGACCATCCGTGATCGAGATAACGTTCGTCGGGATATAAGCTGAGATATCCGACGCTTGTGTTTCGATGAACGGAAGGGCAGTCAAGCTACCTGCGCCAAGCTCGTCGTTCAACTTCGCCGCACGCTCAAGAAGGCGTGAGTGGAGGTAGAAGACATCCCCTGGGTAAGCTTCGCGGCCTGGTGGGCGTTTCAAGAGAAGTGAAAGCTCACGGTAAGCAGCTGCTTGTTTTGAAAGATCATCATAGATGACAAGAACGTGTTTGCCTTGGTCCATGAAGTGTTCACCCATCGCGACACCTGCGAATGGTGCGAGGTAAAGAAGTGGAGCTGGCTGTGAAGCCGCTGCCGAAACGACGATCGTGTAATCGAGGGCACCGTTTTTACGGAGCGTCTCGACGACGCCACGGACTGTTGATTCTTTTTGTCCGATTGCGACATAGATACAGATCATGTTTTCTTCTTTTTGGTTGATGATCGTATCGATGGCGATCGACGTTTTACCCGTCTGACGGTCACCGATGATCAACTCACGCTGTCCACGACCGATTGGAACGAGGGCATCGATCGCCTTGATTCCTGTCTGAAGTGGCTCGTGTACCGATTTACGCGCCATGACGCCAGACGCCTTACGCTCGATCGGGTTGTAGTGTTCTGTTTCGATTGGACCAAGACCATCGATTGGCATACCGAGTGGGTTGACGACACGTCCAAGGAGTGCGTCTCCTGTTGGTACTTCCATGATGCGGCCAGTACGGCGAACAGAGTCGCCTTCTTTGATTTCAAGGTAGTCACCGAGGATGATGATACCGACGTTGCCTTCTTCTAAGTTTTGCGCCAAGCCCATTGTGCCGTTAGCGAATTCTACGAGCTCTCCCGACATGACGTTGTCGAGTCCGTGTGCACGAGCGATACCATCACCGATTTGGATGACCGTACCTGTCTCGTTCACTTCCATCGTAGAACCGTACTGCGCGATACGCGCTTTAAGCAGGGCGCTGATTTCTTCAGCTCTAATGCTCATGCGTTTCACCCCTATTTTCTTACGCTTTTAACAGCTCACGCTCAAGGCGCGTTAGTTTAGTTTCGATCGTACCGTCATATGTCGTGTAACCGATTTGAACGCGAAGTCCTCCGATGACACTCGTGTCGACGACGTTCTCGACTTCAAGCGTTTTACCTGATTTTTGGCCAAACGTCTCTTTCACTTTCGTGAGTTCCTCGTCTGACAATTTGTATGCACTCGTGACGATTGCCGTCGCGACATTGCGGTGTTCATTTAACAATGCAATGAAGTGTTCCGGTAATGTAACGATCTCTGCCGCCCGGTCGTTTTCGACCATGACGAGCAATGTGTTCAAGACGATCGAGTTGAAGCCAGTGAAGCTTGTTTGAAGAACTTGCTTGAGCTCTTCAGCAGAAATCGATGGGTTATCTAAAACCGAAGCGAGCTCTGGTGTTGCGTGGAGCACTTCGCCGAGCGTCCGCACATCAGCTTCTGCTTGCTCGAGCACATGGTGCTCAAGCGCAAGATCGAAGAGCGCTTTTGCGTAGCGTCCCGCTACGTGATCACGCATTAGTTCGTGCCCTTAGTATCAGCAAGGAATTGATCGACGAGTGCTTTTTGAGCGGCTTCGTCTGTCGCAAGCTGTGTTTTCATGACGTGGCGTGCTGCAGCGATTGCTTGAAGAGCGACATCGTTCTTCAAAGCAGCTTGTGCTTCAGCGCGTTCACGTTCGATCGCACGGCGAGCTTCTTCCTTACTCATTTCGGATTCAAGACGTGCCTGCTCCATCGCACGTGCTTGCTCTGCTTCTGCCTGACGGCGTGATGCTTCTAAAAGATCGCGTGCTTCCGTACGCGCCTTGTTTAATTCTTCGCGTTGTTGTTCTACGTAGACTTCAGCGTCTTTACGGCTCTTTTCAGCCGAGTTGATCTCGCTAGCCACATGCTCTTCCCGCGCTTTCATCATGTTGACGAGCGGGCCCCATGCGAATTTCTTCAAGAGGATGAGGAGCAAGAGGAAAACGACGATCGTGACGATCATGTTGGCTAATAAGAGTTGGTTGCCTTCGCCGCCAGCCTCTGCCGCAAGATACGTTAGATTCATTCGATTACACTCCCCTCGTGGTTGGTTCAACTTCAATATCTACATAAGGGAGCCTAAGCTCCCGTGACGGTTCACTCAAACGTTGAACGAATAGCGCCCTATGTAGTCCGTTCTCGTTAATCGTGGATTAAGAGTTGAGAAGAAGGAAACCGACCGCTACACCGATGATTGGAAGTGCCTCAACAAGACCGATACCGATGAACATTGTTTGACGAAGTTCGTTTTTGAGTTCTGGCTGACGTGCTTGACCTAATACTGTACCGTTTACGATAAGACCGTTACCGATACCTGCGCCGAGTGCGCCGAGTCCGATGATGATCGCTGTTGCAATAAGATTCATGATAAATTGCCTCCCTAGAGTATGTTCATTGATTTGTCGTGCTGTTATCGGAAAAGCGGATGCTTTACCTTCGAATTAATGGTCGTGCGCTGCCTTATGTCCGATGTAAACCATCGTCAGGATAAGGAAGATGTATGCTTGGATACCACCGATGAAGAGTGAGAATCCTTGCCAGATCAACATCGGGATACCCGAGATGATCGCGCCGACTGGTCCGAGGAATTGGAAATCGTTCGTACCAGAGACGATACCGATCGAAAGAATGATTCCGATCATGATTTCACCAGCGAAGATGTTTCCGTAAAGACGAAGACCGAGCGTCAACGTGTTTGCAAACTCCTCGATGATGGTAATGATAAACATCGGCGTCATGAATGTTTTCGCATAAGCGCCGAAGCCTCGCATCTTCACACCGTAGTAATGACTTAAGACTACTACGAGAGATGAAAGTGCCAGTGTCACGTAAGGATCTGCAGTTGGTGAGTTGAACCAAATGTAGTGTCCCGTCACGACGTTGAATGGGAGACCCATGATGTTGGACACAAGGATGAACAGGAATAATGTCATTCCGAACGTAAGGAAGCGACCCCCTGTTTTCCAGTCCATCGTGCTGCTGATGATTCCGCGAACGAATTCAAGGAACATCTCCATCACGTTTTGAGCACCGGTTGGCTTCATCACAAGACGTCGCGTACCGGCCACGGCAATCAAGAAGACGAGAGCAGCAGCAATCAATACTGTGATCAAGTTCGTCCAGCTACCGTACAGAACGAAGTCACCCCAGAGTGGGATTTCGTAAAGTGGCATTTCGTGGTTCATTTGACTATTCACCTCTTTTCCCGCTTGAGTTCGTGAGTCAAGAACTCACAAAATTGTATGACGTGGCCGGCGAGAAGGCCTATTACCACCGCAGTTAATGACAATTCAGTTTGATATTTCAAACCGATCATCACACAAAGTACCGCGACCGCCATGCGTGAAACGGTCCCTCGAGACACTGGCTTACGCCCGGTCTCAATTACACGATACATACGATCGACGCTTAATCGTTGAAGCGTCAAGATCAGAAAGCTGCCAGTTCCACCAAGTGCTAGTCCATAAATGACTGGGTCACTCGGGCGTCCGATGAGCAGCAGGACAGCCAGGATTCCGTAAAAGAGTCCAAACCATCGTAAGTACGCACGATACAACGCATCTTGAAGGATGATGTTCATGTCTTCTCCCCTAACAAGTGCCTGATCATGGCGATCATGCAAAGAATGCCGATGAAAATCCCGATGAACACGGCGAACGTCGCACCCATTTTCTCCCACCATTGTTGTTGTTCCCCATAGTTCCCAACCAAAAAGCCAATGACGATCGGTGCAGCCAGTGCCGTCGAAATTTGCGAGGCCATGACCATACTCTTCGCGAGCCCACTTTGGCGCACTAGAGACGACCCCCTTTTTTCCCAATTGTGAGTTCTTTTTCTTTCCCACAATTTGCGGATTTTCATACTAGTCAAGAATACAATGAAGCAGCTTTCATAGTCAAATGAATTCACAATAAAAACAGAGCCGAAAAACCTATACATATCAACGAATGATAAGGTTTTCACAGATGTCATCCGTGCAACTCATTTCACGAAGATGTGAAGAAAATATGTAGTACTATCAACGGTTATAGAGATTGTTCATATGGTGAACAAAACCGTTGAATAGTAACGTTATATCGTGCTACCTCAACCGAAACAAGACCTCTAAAATTGATTTGTGTCGATTTTGTGAAAAAACATTTTCTGTTCACAATTGTAAACGCTTCCGAATCGGGACACAAAAACAGCTCTGACATCTGTTTGTAACAATAGATTTCAACGATTTCCAATTTTTCAATCGTGAGGTGTGTCACAGCCTAAATCGTCATGGTTTATCTTCCAGTTTCAAGGTCATCTGGTTTTACATTTTCTAAACAAATGGGCTGATTTTAGTGGAAATGGTAATAATTAAAGATGTTATTCCTATAAACTAAAACCTCTTGTCGCCATAGATGTACTAAAACAAAAAGAATCGCTTATTTCACGCGACTCCTACAGGAAAAAGCACAAGTCTTTGTGCTGTCAGAGACAGGTGAGACCTGACTCCTCGTCTAAGGACGATGGAGACGCGGCTTGCGTCTCGCCTGAGGAAAGCAAGTGAATGTAAGCGATTCGGAGAGTACTAGTCGTTTCTCATTGTGTGAGTAGCGGTGCCGGCGCTTCCCCTTGACCGAAGTGATGCAGGATCGCTTGGACGATCCGTTCTGACGCATGACCATCACCGTATGGGTTTGAGGCATGTGCCATTTCTTTATAAAGTGCGTCATTCGTCAACAGTTCGGTTGCCATCTGATAAATCGTCTCTTCTTCTGTTCCGGCAAGCTTTAACGTCCCAGCAGTAATTCCTTCCGGACGCTCGGTCGTATCGCGTAAGACAAGAACCGGAACACCGAGTGACGGCGCTTCTTCCTGAACACCACCGGAGTCCGTCAAGATTAAGTGAGCACGACTCGCGAAGTTGTGGAAGTCGAACACGTCGAGCGGAGCAATTAACGAAATCCGATCATGTCCCTCAAAGACCGTCTTCGCCGCTTCCTGAACAACTGGGTTAAGGTGAACTGGATAAACGACGTGTGTATCCGGGAATGCATCGACGAGACGACGAATCGCGCGGAACATCTGATGCATCTTCTCGCCTTGGTTCTCACGACGGTGCGCTGTCATCAAGATCAACTTCCGATCCCCGACCGTCTCAAGCATCGGATGGACGTAATCGGCTTGGACCGTCGTTTGCAGGGCATCGATTGCTGTGTTCCCTGTAATATAGACGCCAGCATGACGATTCTCGGACGCAAGGTTCGCTGCCGCTTGTGCGGTCGGAGCAAAGTGCAAGTCCGCAAGAGTCGATGTCAATTGACGATTGACCTCTTCCGGGAACGGTGAGTATTTATTATACGTGCGCAGCCCTGCCTCGACGTGACCGACCACGATTTGGTTGTAATAGGCAGCAAGGCTTCCGACGAACGTCGTCGTCGTATCGCCATGGACGAGGACGAGGTCCGGCTTGATCTCCTTCATGATCGCATCGAGTCCTTCAAGACCACGCGTCGTGATATCGACGAGTGTCTGACGTTGCTTCATGATGTTCAAATCATGATCCGGTTCGATTTCGAACAGGGTAAGTACTTGATCGAGCATCTCGCGGTGCTGGGCAGTGATCGTAACGTGAACATCAAAAGCAGGGTGTTGCTTCAGGGCGTTGACGAGCGGTGCCATTTTAATAGCTTCCGGTCGAGTCCCGAAAATCGGCATGACTGTAATCGGCATGGTGTCTTCCTCCTTTTTTCCTTTTTTCATTAAAGCATATTTCAGCAGTCTTGCGCAGTTTACGAAATAGCAACGAAAAGACCGCAGATCATCGTCTGCGGTCTTTTTGTGTATCTTACTATTTTTACTTCGTTCCGAAGAGACGGTCTCCTGCGTCACCGAGTCCTGGGACGATGTAGCCGTGGTCGTTCAACTTCTCGTCGAGTGCCGCGAGATAGATATCGACGTCCGGGTGTTCTTCTTGAACGCGTTTGACGCCTTCAGGTGCTGCACAGAGACATGCGAGCTTGATGCTCTTCGCCCCTTGTTTCTTTAAGGAGGAGATGGCGTCTGCCGCCGAACCACCTGTCGCAAGCATCGGGTCAACGACGACGAAATCACGTTCTGCGACGTCTGTTGGGAGCTTGAGGTAGTATTCCGTTGGCTCGAGTGTCTCCGGATCACGGTACAAACCGATGTGACCGACCTTGACGTTCGGCATCATGCGGAGCATGCCGTCGACCATCCCGAGACCGGCGCGGAGAATCGGGACGATCCCGAGTTTCTTGCCTTCGATCATCTTCTGCGTCGTCTTCGTGACCGGTGTCTCGATCGCGACATCTGTGAGTGGAAGGTCACGTGTGATTTCATATGCCATCAATGAAGCCACCTCGTCGACAAGTTCCCGGAATTGTTTCGTTCCTGTTTCGACCTTACGCATGATCGTCATCTTGTGCTGAATCAATGGGTGATCAAATACATGTACTTTACTCATTGTTTGCATCTCCTCTCCATTCTCTTTTCGCATTGTACTCTAAAAGCGCACTGCTTGGGAACTGTTTTTTCATCAGTCCCCAAGCGTGCTCTTGCCGGAAAGAATCGCTTTCGCCGCGTAAGACCATTCATTGTCCGGCTGTTGTGCGAGTTCTTGCAAGGTCGCGCGATAATCACCTTTTTTATATTTTTGTTCATAGACCGCTTGCATCCAGAGGACATCACTCATGTAACCCGACTTCGGAAAATCCTCACGGTACGCGATATAGTCTGCCTGTGTCGTCTTCTTTAACTTACCGGCCGCAATCAACTTATAAAAACGTGCCATCCCTGCCGTCTCTTTATTTTTCAAGACGTCTGCACTCAACAGGTCATTTGCTTTTTGATAATCCTTTGCTTGGACAGCCGCAACCGCTTCCTTTAATGCGGCTTCCGGTTTCAGATCACTCGTTTTCGTCGTTTTCTTTTTCTTAACCGGCGTCGCCTCTTGTTTTACTTCCGCTTCCGTCTTTTCCTTCTGATCGGTATTCAATTTCTCGTTTTCTTTTTTTAATTGCTCGACTTCCGTTTGTAAGTCAGCCAACTGTTGCGCAATTTTTTGATCGGTCTCTTCTTTCGGTGCAGCATTTTCTGAAGTAGGAGACCACGCTTGAATACCTACGAATAAGAGACCGGCCGCTACCACTCCGGTTGCCGCCATCCACCATTGATTCTGATTCACCGCTTGGCGCCACTGTTTTAATTTGTCATGTTTCTGAATCGCTTCCGGCAGCGCCTTGAATCGCTTCTTCGCAAGACGTCGTCCGCCTGCCTTTGAGGCGATCGCAAGACGATATGTATAATATTCAACCGGCATCGGTAAATGTTTCCATTGCAGAAGCCGTGCATCCGCTTGTTCATAAAAGCCTGCTTGTTGCATGATGATGATCGTCTTGAAATCTTCGTACAGTCGTTTGTATTCTGATTTCGTCGTACTCTTCTTCTCCAACCATTTCAACATCTGGCTTCCTGTCGTCGACGCGAGCTCGGCTTGGGTCAACTTCATAATATTCATAACGCGTAAACTCCTTCATTTCCTTTTTTAAAAAGTATAGCAAATTTTTGGAATGACATCGCCTCCTCTTACAAGATTGAATATAAAAAAAGAATCGCTTTCCATTCTCTCGAAAGCGATCCATTCGTTGTCTTATGCTGTATGAATTTTTCCATCCTCGATCCGCCAGATGCGATCACAGACGTCAAGCATCCGTTCATCGTGAGTGATGACGATGATTGTCTTCTGTCCCTCATGTGCTTGCTGTTGTAATAACTCCATCACCCGACGCCCATTCGTATAATCGAGACTTGCGGTCGGCTCGTCCGCTAAGACAAGTTGCGGATCATTGACGAAGGCGCGGGCAATCGCGATGCGTTGACGCTCACCGCCCGATAACGCATGCGGCAAATGATCTTTACGATGTTCGAGTCCGAACATGGCTAGTGCTGCGACCGTATCCACTGTTCGTCCAGCTTCTTTTGCGACGAGTTCCAGTTGCTCCTGGGCTGTCAAAAAGGGTACGAGATGCGACTCCTGAAAGATGAACCCGACTTCCTCAAGACGTAAGCGACGACGTTCTTCGCCCGATGCTTCACTGACGCACGTATCATCAAAATAGACGGCACCTTTTGTTGGTGTCTGCAGTAAACCGAGTAACTGAAGGAGTGTACTTTTCCCACTCCCGCTCGGTCCAACAAGGGCAATCAGTTCCCCTGCTTCTGCCTGTAAGTTGATATCGTGCAAGACGGTCATCTCACCATAACTCTGTTCAATCCGTTCTAACTGAATCATCCGTTCATTCCTCCCATCGCGTCTGCCGCCTCAAGTTTTTTCACCATTCGTAACGGAACGAGCGCTCCGAGGATCGCTGTTACGAGTAAAATGCCGCCGTACATCAGACTCGTCGACCATTCAAATCGGAAGGGAAGATCCGCTGGTAAGAAGCGGCTCGTCAGATAGGTGATAACGACACTGACACCAAAGGCGAGGCTCGTCAGGAGGATGACTTGTACGAGTAGACTCGCACCCATCGTCCGTGTTCGGATGCCGATTGCTTTTAGGACGCCAAGTTGTTTCATCTTCTGCATCGTCAAGATATAGAAGAAAGCTGTCAGAATCAATGCCCCGATGACGACGAGTGCAACCCGCATCATCTGGAAGGAGTTTTGCTCCGCTGCATAGCCTGGCACATTCTCAACGACTGCTTGTTTTGAGAAGACCGCTTGATCCGTTTGTAACGACTGACCGATGTACGCTGAGACGTATGATGCCCCCATCTTCGATTGCCATGCTTGCCACGATTCATCCGTCATCCAGAGGACAGGTGCGTGACTATAACGTCCGTCCGTGACCGTGCCGGCAATCCGGAACGCCTCTTTCGTCCGAAAATCGGTGATCGTATCGCCGACACGGGTTCCGCGTTGTTCCGCGTACGCAGCATCAACGAGCACTTCTCCTTTTTGCAATGATTGCAACTGTTTTGGACCATAATTCGTAGTCTCTGGTAACGCAAAGACTGTCACATCATCCTTCGTTCCATTCTTCTTCTCAAGCACCATGTTCTGGACACCGAGCGCTTCCGCGCCCTTCGGTGTCTCATCCGCCTGTAAGAATGAACGGGTCAGCTGCCCTTCCGCATCTTTACTCAGTGCAAACTGCTCGACCGGCAGATTACGGACGGCAGCCCCATTGTCGTAGGCCAGCCCGTCCGCAAGACCGGTGATCATTAAAATCAATAAAACGATCAACATCGTCACGATCGTCATCCAACTGAATCGTCCTTTCATCCGGACGAGTTCTTTCCATCCTAGTTTCATTGCGTGATCCCTCCTGTATGTTCGCTACAGGATTGATGATACGACTGCAATATGAACGGAACATGAACGCACGCGTCAAGTACGTAAAAAAATCAATGTCACAGTCAGACCGGATGAATCGGACGACAAGCTCGCATCCCCACCAAGTTGGCGCATCGTTTCTTTGACGATCGCAAGCCCAAGACCCGTCCCGCGCGACGTGCGGGATACATCACCTTGATAAAAGCGTTCAAAGGCATGTTCCATCTGTTGTTCGGTCATGCCTGGTCCTTCGTCCTTGATTCGGACGATGACCTGATTCACTTGTTCTTCCGCTTGAATGTGAATCGTCGCTCCTTCGGCTGAGACCGAAACAGCGTTTCGAATGACGTTTTGGAAAACATGTTCGAGCGCACTAGCATCTGCTTGAATCTGTAGCGCTGGCGATACATCGAGTGCGACGGCGATGCCTTGCTCATCGAGCTGAAAGGCAAGTGTTGCGAGTGTCGTCTCTAGACTCGCGCGTAGATCGAGTGCTTGCCGCTTGAAGCGCCGTCCTTCATCGAGCTTCGCTAAGATCAATAATTGACGCGTCAGCTCCGACATTCGCGCTGCCTCTTGTTGAATGATTGCCCGTCTCCTGACGTCTTCTCCCGTCACGTCGAGTTGTCCCGCGTACCCCGAGATTGTCGTCAGCGGTGACTGAAATTCATGCGAAACGTTTGCGACGAACCGGCGTCGTTCTGTATCAGACGCTTCGACTGCCGTTGCCATCTCGTCAAAGCGTCGGGACAGCTCTCCAATCTCATCGCGTGCCTTCGTTCCGACGCGGATTCCGTAGTCACCGGCCGCCATCTGTTCCGTCGCTTTGGTCAGGCGCCGGATCGGACGCACGAGATACCGGATCGAGAAGACAAGCAAGAGGAAGCTGATCACGACAAGCAATCCGAGAAACAGACCGACGAACAGGTGCAACTCACGAATTTGCCGACTCAAGTCCGGCCGGACGAAGATCGCATCCGTTCCTTGCGCCGTCTTGACTGACGTCCCGTACGTATTGATGACTTCATTGTCGAATAGACCGAGCAAGAAGAGGTGGAACGGATACTCACGCATCCCGTAGTACGGTTGACCATTTTTCACTTGCTCGACGATTTGACTTGAGAGCGTTTCATCACGAAATGGATTTCCGTAACGCTCCGTTCCGCCTTCGGTCTGCACATATAGTTGAAAGCCAGTCGCTTGTAACATCCGGTAAAACGATTCCGTCTTTCCGTCACCGTGCGTCTCGTAATAATCAATCGCTGTCTCGACCGCTTCCTCAACTTTTTGGCTATAGCTGTCCTGCCAAAACGAATAGTAGGCAATGTTACTGATTAAAAGCGCTAACAGTGCGGACACGAGTAGAACGACACAGACGAGTCCGACGATTTTCGTATAGAGGGATCTCATGATTCGACCTCCAACCGGTACCCGAGTCCACGAACCGTCTCAATCTTCACCTGATTCGTCTCCTTTAAGCGTCCACGGAGTCGTTTGATGTGGACGTCAATCGTCCGGTCATCTCCCATGAAATCAAGTCCCCAGACGTGTTCAATCAATTCCTCGCGACTGAATACCCGTCCCGGAAAACTAGCCAGCTGATGTAATAATTCGAATTCGCGCCGCGGAAGTGTCCACTCGGTCGACTGGATCGTCACGAGCTGACTGCGTTTATCGATCGTGACATCTCCGAGATGTAGGACGGGTTGCGCCGCTTTTTGATAGCGCCGAGCCACGGCGTGAAGCCGAAACACTAATTCTTCCGGATCAAACGGTTTCGTGATGTAATCATCGGCACCGGCTGCAAAACCGTCCCGTTTATCCGTCAGTTCACCGAGTGCTGTCAGCATCAAGATCGGGATGTCCCCGTTTTGCCGTAATCGCTCACACAGGACGAGACCGGTCTGCCCGGGAAGCAAGACATCGAGCACCGCTGCTTCGAACGTCATCGTGTCAATCCAAGTGAGCGCTTCATTTCCGTTTGCTGTCGCTCGAACGGAATGTCCGTCGGCTTGTAACGTCGATACGACAAGTGCTTGGATATGTGGATCATCTTCAACGACTAGAATATACATCGTACGCCTCCTTTTTTAGACAAACAAAAATCCCCTTCCCCTTCTCATAACGAAAAGGACGAAGGGGATGACGATCATCCGCGCTCTGGGTAGAGTGGGAAACGACCTGTCAAAGCAACGACACGCTCGCGTGCTTGTGCGAGAACGTCTGCTTCTTCTGGATGGTTCAAGACGAGTTCGATCAACTCGGCGATTTCTTTCATCTCCGCTTCCTTGAAGCCACGTGATGTCATCGCTGCCGTTCCAATCCGAATACCACTCGTGACGAACGGGCTCGCTGGATCGAACGGAATCGTGTTCTTGTTGACCGTGATGCCGGCTTCGTCAAGTGCATGCTCAGCGAGTTTCCCCGTGATCCCGAGCGGTTGCAAGTCGACGAGGAGCAAGTGATTGTCCGTTCCGCCTGAGACGATCCGGAGTCCACGCTTCGTCAATTCCTCACCGAGGACTTTTGCGTTCGTGACGACTTGACCGATGTAGTCCTTGAACTCTGGTGCAAGAGCTTCACCGAACGCGACAGCTTTCGCGGCGATGACATGCATGAGTGGACCACCTTGGATGCCTGGGAAAATGGCTTTATCGATTGCTTTCGCATGCTCTTCTTTACAGAGGATCATCCCACCACGTGGACCACGCAACGTCTTATGCGTCGTCGTCGTGACGAAGTGTGCATGCTCGACTGGGTTCGGGTGCTGACCTGCTGCGACGAGTCCAGCGATGTGTGCCATGTCGACCATCAAGTAAGCACCGACGCTGTCTGCGATTTCACGGAAACGTTTGAAGTCGATGACGCGCGGATACGCCGATGCGCCCGCGACGATTAATTTTGGTTTGTGCTCTTCTGCTAATTGTGCGACGACGTCGTAATCAATCATCTCTGTCTCTTGATCGACACCGTATTCCACGAAGTTGTACTGGACACCGGAGAAATTGACGGGGCTACCGTGCGTCAGATGGCCACCGTGCGAGAGGTTCATCCCGAGGACCGTATCGCCTTGCTCGAGAATCGTGAAGTAGACCGCCATGTTCGCTTGTGCGCCCGAGTGTGGTTGCACATTCACGTGCTCCGCCCCAAAGATTTCCTTCGCGCGGTCGCGTGCTAAATTCTCAGCGAGATCGACATACTCACAGCCACCATAATAACGGCGACCTGGGTAACCTTCTGCGTACTTGTTCGTCAAGACGCTGCCTTGTGCTTCCATGACAGCTTGCGAGACGAAGTTCTCGGATGCGATCAATTCGATGTTATCCCGTTGACGACCTAGTTCCTGGCGCATTGCCGAAAAGAGTGCCTCATCTTGTTGTTTCAGATACGTAAGCGGTGTTTGTTCCATCTGAATTCCCCCATTTCATTTCGATAGACCTATCTTAACACGAATGTTTCGTTCCCGGCATCCCTAAAAACAACATCAAAAAAGCAAGGGGTGCGCAACCCCTTGCATCAATCATTCGTATTTAGCACGTGCTCCACCGATTAATTTCGGTCGTGTCACGGCTGCCGTCACGTGTGCCTCACCGATTTCCTTGTGCGGCAAGCGCACGGGAATCGCAACAGCTTTCAAGTGCATCCCGATGAACGTGTCCCCGATATCAATCCCGGCGTCTGCCTGAATCGCTTCGACGACGACCGGTGCCGAGAAGCGCTGATAGGCAGCACTTGCCATCGATCCACCGGCTTCCGGAATGGGAACGACCGTCACTGGATCCAGTCCGAGTCGTTCTGCTGTTTGCCGCTCAAGCGTCAGCGCTCGGTTGATATGCTCACAGCCTTGGAAGGCAAGATCGACTTGGTGCGACCGCCGAAAGGCATCGAATACGTCGAACAACGCGTCCGCGACTTCTGGCGAACCGGCCTTGCCGATTTGTTTACCGATGACTTCGCTCGTCGAACAGCCGATCACGAGCAATTTTCCTTTTAAGGAAAATCGTTCATCCAGAGCGTTCAGTGCTTCTTCTAAATCGTGCTGGATGCGTGTCAAGTCCATTACTTCACCTCATAATCTGAGATTTTGCAAACGCGGTTCTCATGACGTCCTCCTTCGAATTCCGTTTCAAGCCAAAGCTGTGCGATCTCACGAGCCAGTCCTGGACCGATGACGCGTTCGCCCATCGTCAAGATGTTCGAATCGTTGTGCTGACGCGTCGCTTTCGCGCTGAACGTGTCATGGACGAGTGCTGCTCGGATGCCCTTGACTTTGTTCGCTGCGATTCCGATCCCGATACCTGTTCCACAAATCAAGATGCCACGATCAAACTCTCCGCTTGCGACTGCCTCAGCGACTGGAATCGCGACATCCGGATAATCGATCGAGTCGGCTGAATGCGTACCGAAGTCCGTATAGTCGATGCCGAGCTCTTGTAAGAGGTCGTTGATTTCTGCCTTTAACTTAAAACCGCCATGATCCGCGCCGATTGCTACTTTCATCTTTACTATTCCCCCGTTTGTTTAGGTTGTTTTTTCGGAAGTTTCCGTGTATCCGGAGCTTTTCTTCCGTTTCCGTTCTGCGTCAATTTTAACACAAGACGGTTGACGAGGGGTTCGAGTTCATTACGTACTTGCCGGTAGACGTTCATCGATCCGCCGTACGGATCGTTGATATCCCGTTCAAGCCCTGTCACATATTCATATAAGGTGAACGTCCGTTCTTTCAGTTCCGGATAGCGTTCACCGACTTCCTGCTTGTGCTGACGCGTCATCGTCAAGATGATGTCAGACCAACGTCCGAGTACATCATCAAAGACTTGCGTATAGTGCTCGAGTTCGATCCCGCGCTCACGCAACACTTGTAAGGCGTTCTCGGACGCATCAAATCCTTGCATCGAACGTAGTCCTGCTGAACGGACGTCGAATTCCTGATCAGCGACTTTCGAGCGTAGTAATGCCATCGCCATCGGGCTACGGCATGTATTTCCTGTACAGATGAATAAAACGCGACGTGTGCTCATCTCCGTATCCTCCTTCTTCAAGGGCGAATGACCCGACCACCTGCTGCTTTATGGAGGCGGTTGCGGACCGCAAGCCCCACCCCTTCTTCTGATAGGTCTCGTACAAAAATCTGATCCACCGTCGTCTGATCAAATCGCCGTAAACAATCGTAAAGACGTTGTGCCGCCGTCTCCATCGAATTACCAAGGGAGCAGCGGACATCTGCGTCGACATCCTCCCCGTCAAACAGGAGAACGCCCGTCTTGTGTCCGGTTTGTCGCGCATCATCGATGAGTTGCTGTAAGAATGAAAGATCCCCTTCGACGACGGACAGTGTTGCTTCCGGCGCATAGTGGGTATATTTCATCCCGGGTGCCTTCGGTGTAACATCTTTCATCGATAAGGCAGGATCGAGTGTGACAGGACCGATGACCGACTCGATTTGTTCGCGTGTCACGCCACCCGGTCGTAAAATCGCCGGTGGCGTCATCGTACAATCGATGACAGTCGATTCGACCCCGATGCCCGTTTCCCCTCCATCGACGATCGCAGCGATGCGTCCCGAGAGGTCATATGCGACGTGCGCAGATGACGTCGGTGAAGGTTTTCCGGAACGGTTGGCACTCGGTGCTGCGAGGCCCAGCCCTGTCGCTTCAATTAATTGAAGCGCGAGCGGATGGTCTGGCATCCGTAATCCGATCGTATCTAGTCCTGCTGTGACGAGTGTGGATGCGGTGCCGTTCGATTCGAGGATGATCGTCAAGGCTCCTGGCCAGAACGCCTCCATCAAACGTGCCGCGACATCTGGAATGTGCGTGACGAACTGATGTGCCTGTTCTACGGATGCGACATGGACAATCAGTGGATTGTCGGAAGGTCGACCCTTCGCGGCGAAGATTCGCCGAACAGCCGCTTCGTTCGTTGCGTCTCCTGCGAGACCATAAACGGTCTCGGTCGGCATCGCCACGACCTCTCCTTCCTGCAATAACCGAACTGCTTCATCCATCGTCTGTAAGTCAATCATTTCCGTCTTCACGCTGTACAATCCTTTCGTTCCGCATACACGATACGGTCTTTACCGTTTATATCTTTTAAAATACCCGTTTCCGCATTTGGATAACGTTCTTTTAACATCATTTGCACTTCTGGTCCTTGATTGTGTCCAATTTCAAACGCAATCAGTCGGAAATCGTCGCGTAAGACCCGTCCACTCTCCTCGACGAGACGTCGGTAAAAGACGAGACCGTCTTTTCCGCCAAACAGGGCGAGATGCGGTTCATGATCGAACACGACTTCACTGAGTAATTCTTCTTCCTCGATATAAGGAGGGTTCGAAACGAGCACCCGGACGGAATCATCTGCGAGCGGTGCGAGTAAATCTCCTTCAAGGAACGTCACGTCTCCACCAAGCGCTGCTTGATTTTGCTTCGCGACCGCGATTGCAGCTGGTGAAATATCGACGGTCGTGACCGGTTGCTCGAGTTCGAGGGCGAGCGTGATTCCAATCGCCCCGCTACCGGTACCGATGTCGACGATCTGTCCCGCGGTGAACGTCTCGCGTTTGAGACGCTCCGTCACGAAGACGATCAACTCTTCCGTTTCCGGTCGTGGAATCAAGACATCCGGTGTGACACGAAAGTCCCGTCCGTAAAACGGCTGATAGCCGATTAAATGCTGAACGGGCACACCGTGAACATGAGCAAGCAAGTATTCACTGAATCGTAAATCCTGCTCCGGTGTCAATTCATCGGACAAGCGGACAAGGAGTCCGGTCCGGTCGACTTCTAAGACGTGCATGAGTAACCATTCGGCACTTGAACCCTCGCGTCCTGCTTGTTCCATCATCGTTTTTGCCTCATTTAGACGTTTTGCGATCCGCATCAATTTGCCGCCTCCGATGCTCGCGCCTGATGTTCCATGACGAGCGTATCGATGACTTCATCCATCTCGCCTTGCAAGATTCGATCAAGCTTCTGAATCGTCAATCCGATACGATGGTCCGTCACCCGGTTTTGGGCGAAATTATACGTCCGAATCCGCTCTGAACGGTCACCCGTACCAACAGCCGACTTTCGTTTTTCATCATACTCCGCTTGCTGTTCGCGTTGAATTTTATCGTAGACACGCGCCCGTAAAACTTTCATCGCTTTTTCCTTGTTCTTGATTTGCGATTTCTCATCCTGACAGCTCGCGACGATCCCCGTCGGCACGTGCGTGACACGGACGGCGGACTGCGTCGTATTGACGGACTGTCCACCCGGTCCACTCGACGTGAACGTATCGACCCGGACATCCTTATCATGGATTTCGACCTCGACGTCTTCTGCTTCCGGTAACACGGCAACCGTTGCGGTCGATGTATGAATCCGTCCACCCGATTCCGTTGACGGAACGCGTTGGACGCGGTGCGCCCCGTTCTCATACTTCAGTTTCGAGTAGGCGCCTGTTCCTTTGACGATAAAGATGATTTCTTTATAACCACCGAGCTCCGTATAGCTCGCGTCGATGATCTCAATCTTCCAGTTCTGTTTCTCAGCAAACTTCGAGTACATCTTAAACAGGTCACCCGCAAATAAGGCTGCCTCATCTCCCCCTGCCGCACCACGAATCTCGACGATGACGTTCTTGTCGTCATTCGGATCCTTCGGTAAGAGTAAAGCTTTTAGCTTCGCTTCGAGCTCTTTGATCTCCGGCTCAAGCATCGCGACTTCTTCCTTCGCAAGGTCGCGCATCTCCGGATCCGTCAACATCTGACGTGCTTCTTGATAGGCTTCCATCTTCTCCCGATAGACGCGATATGTCTCAACAGTCGGAGCAAGCTGCGACTGCTCCTTTGAGACCTCGCGTAATTGATTCGTATCATTGATGATGGCTGGATCAGCCAACATATCATTCAGTTTTTCATAACGGTCCTCTAAGGCACTCAATCGATCCAACATCTCGGTCATCCTTCCTGGCGGTTCTTCTGTCGTCAGTATAGCAAATATTGCGATCGTTGGCGTAACCGTCTTCTCGAAAAGAAACATTGACAGACCGATTCGAAATTCCTATAATTGGTGTATTAATTGAATTAGTACACTTAAGGAGGTGAAGAAATGTTCACCGTCGATCCGAAAAGTCCCTTGCCGATTTATGAACAGTTAGTCACGCAAATCATCCGCTCGATTGCTCGTGGTCTACTCCGCTCCGGCGAACAGATGCCATCCGTTCGTGAACTTGCCGGTACACTCCTTGTCAATCCGAACACGGTCTCCCGTGCCTATCAGGAACTCGAGAGCCGCAACTTCATCGTCACGATGCGCGGCAAAGGCTCCTTCATCTCAGATATTCCCCTCAGTGAAGTCAAACAAGCCGCTATTCAAGATCCACTCATCCGTCTTTGTTCCGTCGCCGACGAACTCTCGATCTCAAACGAAGAACTCTATCAACTCATCTTACACATAAGGGAGGATTCCTCATGTTGACCGTTTCTCATCTAACGAAACAAATTGACCGTACCATGATTTATGAAAATGCATCCTTCACCCTGCCAGCAGGAACGATCACCGCGTTGATCGGTCGTAATGGTGCCGGAAAAACGACGTTACTGAAAACACTCGTCGGAGCCCTCGAGCCGACACGCGGAAAGGTCGAATGGAACAACGAATCCATTCACCATGTCCCGCAGACGCGGGAGCACCTCTTTCTCGTTCCGGACTCCGTCTCCGTCTATCGTCAAATGACACTTGGCGAACTGATCAACTTCTACAATGCGTTCTATCCGAATTTCGAAAAGACGTATATCGAAAATTATTGTCGCTCGTCGAATCTCGATCGTGGTCGTCGCGTGACATCTTTATCAAAGGGACAAGCCCAGTTGTTCCTTCTCCAACTCGCGTTTGCAACCAATGCTCCGGTTCTCTTACTCGACGAACCAACTGATGGACTTGACCGGATCAACAAACGTGATTATCTGAAACAACTCGTCTCATTACTCGCGGAGCGCCAGACAGCCGTTCTGATTGCTTCGCACCAACTCGAAGAACTTGATTCCCTTGCCGATCGTGTCATGACGATCGAAAAACACCTCGTCCGCGAACCAAAGGCACTCGACGATGCCAAAGCTAGCATGCAGAAATGGCAAGTCGTCTATGAAGATGTTCCAGAGCTCAGTCATGTCGATCTCCACGTCTTATCCCAAACGGGTCGGGTCGTGACGTTACTCGTCTTATCGGATGAAGGCGCACGTTATCTTGAAACGACAAGCCCTCTCTTAAAGGATGCTTTGCCAGTGCAGATGGAAGATTACTTCTTAGGGACATTTGGAGGGAAACGACATGGTTAAGCAATTGATCCGCTATCATATCAAGCAAGGTATTTGGCCTCTCGCTTGTTTCATTCTGCTCGCAATCTTCAGTTATGGGTTCGGCAGTTATACCGTCATCAATGAATTCGAAAAATACGATGTGTCTCAGCAACCCGATCTACTCAACACTGTACTCGTCAGTCCGTTCTTCGCTGGGTTCGCAGCGATTCTGATTGCCGTCTTCGCAATCCTGATGCTCGGCTCTGAGCGTGGAAGTGGTCGTAGTTTGATCTTGCATGCACTCCCATTCCCGAAGGTCTGGTTGTTCTGGATCAAATGGATCATCGGTGTCGTGACATTGATCGTCTTCCCGATCATCGGCTTTTTTGCTAGTTGGTTATTACTGCAAGCATTCGGTATCAATCCGTTTGATTACGTCACGTGGTCGTCACTCCTTCAAGATTTTGGTCTATTCCTTCTATTTGATGTGACGATTTTGACGATCTTCTTATTCGCCGGAACGATTGCTGGTGATATCATCGGACAACTGTTACTCGGAACGTTCTTCTTGTTCTTGAATTACTTCACGTATTTCAGTATCTATGCTATCGGTCAACTGGGTTTTGGCGTGGGCTATGAAGAATTAGACAAACCAACAAGCTTTTTGATGACGATCACGACGCCATTTGCGCTCTTCTTCGAGTACAATACCGATTTCAACATCACCTATGCTGTGTTGTTCAGTTTAGCCTTGACGGTCATCTTACTGATTTTCGGTAGTCGTCTCTATGTCAAAGGTGCGAACGAACGTCTCGGGCGTTTCACGATTTTCCCGAAATTACATCCAGCACTCATCATCACCTTCTCGATCTATACGACGATTCTGCTCGCTGGCATCATCGGTCTGATTTCGTCTGAGAACCAGTTCCTGTACTGGCTCGCGATCGCGATTCTCGCCTGGCCGACGTTTAGCTCGTATCGTCGGATGATTGGGTGGAGTCGCTAATGCAACGAATGGACCTTCTGAAATGACTTTTCAGAAGGTCCATTTTTTTGTCATCGATTCTTCACAAAGCTTTACAAACGATAAACATGGATTTCACATTCTATCCGTAAGGTGGAGTTTGTAGGTCGTATCAATCATCAAACCCCAGCACCTTTCGAGGAGGAACTCTTATGAAATTAAAACGTATCATTCCGATTTTTGCCTTATCAACCCTTTCCCTTAGTACGATGCTCTCGATGCCTGAAGCAGAAGCAAAGACAAAACCTGTTAAATCACCGGAAATCCGGAACGTCATCTTCTTGATCGGCGACGGGATGGGGGTCTCGTATACATCAGCACATCGTTACTTAAAGAACGATCCATCGACACCGGTTGCTGAAAAAACAGCGTTTGACCAATACCTCGTTGGTCAACAGATGACTTATCCGGAAGATCCGAAGGAAAACGTCACCGATTCCGCTTCCGCAGCAACAGCGATGTCATCCGGCATCAAGACGTATAATGCAGCGATTGCCGTTGATAACGATAAATCGGAAGTCAAGACCGTCCTTGAAGCAGCGAAAGAACGTGGTAAGTCAACAGGACTCGTTGCAACATCGGAAATCACGCATGCGACACCTGCTTCGTTCGGTGCTCATGATGAGAGCCGAAAGAACATGAACGCGATCGCAGACGATTACTTCAAGGAACGCGTCAATGGGAAGCATAAAATTGACGTTATGCTCGGTGGCGGTAAGTCGAACTTCGTCCGTCCGGATGTTGATTTGACGAAAGCATTCAAAAAAGACGGTTACAGTTACGTCACGGATCTGGATCAATTGCAAGGTGATAAAAACAAACAAGTCCTCGGTCTGTTCGCAGATGGTGGATTACCAAAACGGATTGACCGCGAAAACTCGGTCCCATCGCTTGAACAAATGACGAACTCTGCCATTAAGCGACTCGACTCGAATAAAAAAGGATTCTTCCTGATGGTCGAAGGTAGCCAAGTCGACTGGGCCGGTCATGACAATGATATCGTCGGTGCCATGAGTGAGATGGAAGACTTCGAGCGGGCATTCAAAGCCGCGATCGCATTTGCAAAGAAGGATAAACATACACTCGTCGTCGCGACAGCTGACCACTCAACGGGTGGATATTCAATCGGTGCAGATGGCATCTATAACTGGTTCGCTGAACCGATCAAAGCGGCAAAGAAAACACCTGACTTCATGGCGCAAAAAATCGTCGATGGTGCGGACGTCCGCAAGACGTTGACGACGTATATCGATCAGGACAAACTCGCCTTGACGGACAAAGAAATCGATAGCGTCTCCCGCGCTGCTGAATCGAAGAAATTACTCGAGATTGATAATGCGATTGAAGAAATCTTCAACGAACGCTCGCATACAGGCTGGACGACAGGTGGACATACAGGTGAAGACGTACCGGTCTATGCGTTCGGTCCTGCTAAAGAACGTTTCGCGGGACAAGTCGACAACACGGATCACGCGAAAATCATCTTCGATCTCTTGAAATCGAAGAAATAAGGAGAATGTTCATGAGACAGATACTTGCTACTTTGATGCTCGGGACGGTGCTCGCTGGTTGTGGCACTTCAGCATCACAAGACACACCAAAAGAACCAGCGTCTGCGAAACAGGAGCAGCCGGTATCGCTTGAGAAAACGAGCGCCTATGTTCCGAACCCACAACTTCCAGACGACCGTCGGCTGACGAAAATCAATCAGACCGTGACGGATGACAAGGGCGACCTGACGCTAAAACAATTTAAACCCGTAAACGAAACGCGGAAGATTGGTCCGATCGAAATGACGATCGAAGAGATCAAAGTCTTTCATGCGCGTCCAAGCTATGGCATGATTGACTTCTTCCATGGTTTTACGCATGAGGAGTCCTTTGATCTGATCAAGACACGCGTCACGATTACGAACACCAGTGATGCACCGGTCACGTTCAATCCTGTCGCCCACTTCAAACTCGATGCTGCGACAGAAAAGACGCTCGAGGACGACGTCTATTTGGAGTCGCTTGCGAAGACTTACGCCCCGTCCGAGTCACGGAGTGGTAACTTCGGCTTCATCTTGGAACATCCGGTTGACTCGATTGAACTCTTGACGAGTGATGTTCTCGATGAAAAACAAGATGTCCTCAAAAAAGGAACGACGTTTTCGACGTCTCTTCGTTGACTGACATTCACACTTCTACGCTCTATCTATTTTCCGGTCATGTCCGGATCATAGGTGGAGCTATTTTGATGCCTGTAATCGTTCCGTGCTACACTAAAGGCATTATTTGAGTGTAAAGGACGGATCATATGCCGAAGTATGTAAACATCTATCACGAGCTCGCACAGCGGATTCAGGAAGGAACGCTTCCGGCCGAAACGAAATTACCTTCTGAAACGGAATTGATGCATGAATTCGAGGCGAGCCGCGGAACGGTTCGAAAAGCGATTGATGCCCTGCAAGAAAAAGGCTTCGTCCGTAAACACCAGGGGAAAGGTGTCTTCGTCCTGTCGCAAGAAGCGATCGAGTTCCAATTCAACGGTATCGTCAGCTTTTCTGAGGCACACCGTCGAATGGGACGACATATCGTCGAGACCGATGTGATATCGTGCGAAGTGCTCCCCGCCTCTTCTGAGCTCGCTTCATTATTGCATGTGGCGGAAGGAACAGACGTGACACGTATCGAGCGCATCCGTCAGATTGATGGCGAGCGCGTTATTCGTGACGTCAATCACTTCGTGACCGCACTCGTGCCCGGTCTGACTATTGATATTGCTCAAGGGTCGATCTATCAGTACATCGAAGAGACACTCGGACGGCAGATCAGCTATGCGAAACGAAAAATCGAAGCCCGTCCTGCGACACGCGAAGACCAAGAACGACTCGACCTTCACGATATGACACACGTCATCGTCGTTACGAACGATACGTATTTCTATGAAGGACAACACTTCGAGCGGACGGAATCACGTCACCGTCTCGATAAATTTCAATTCACTGATATCGCGCGTCGTTGAATATAGGCTACAAGATGAGGGAATCCGTAGATGACGGATTCTCTCTTTTTCATTCTTTTTCAACTTATCTATATAAGTTCTTGACCAACTTATATAGATAAGTTAAGATAAGTGTGCGCAGATAAGAAAACGTTTTCATTTCAAAAATGGTCGAGTATGTCACTTCCAAAAAGGAGCATCGAGATGAAACCAAACTATCGTCAGATTGCAGAGCAAATCATTGAGAACATCGGAGGCAAGGAGAACGTCGAGCAGGCAGCTCACTGTGTCACCCGTCTTCGTTTAACGCTTAAGAATCAAGAGCTTGTCGATCAAGACGCCTTACTTGAAGTCCCGCTCGTCAAAGGCGCGTTCTTGAACGCGGGTGTCTATCAAATCGTCATTGGTGCCGGAGACGTCGACCGGGTCTATGCAGAATTCATTCAATTAACCGGTTTACAGGCAACGACGATCGCAGATGTCAAATCGTCTGGCGCTGCCAAGATGAATCCGTTCCAAAAGTTGATCAAAGTCTTTTCTGATGTCTTCATGCCTATCATCCCGGCGATCATCGTTGCTGGTCTCTTAATGGGAATCAATAATCTATTCGGTATCGAGTTCGGTGGCAAGACGATGATTGACCGTTACCCGAATCTGCAAGGGTTATGGGACCTCATCAATATGATGGCAAACACGGCCTTCGTCTTCCTCCCGGCACTCGTCGGTTGGTCAGCGACGAAACGCTTCGGTGGAAGTGAGATTCTCGGGATCGTCATGGGTCTGATGCTTGTTCATCCAGATCTCTTAAACGCTTGGAACTACGGACAAAGTGCTCTAAAAGGTGAAATCCCGACGTTCAACATTCTCGGTCTCTTTGAAATTGAAAAAGTCGGTTATCAGGGACAAATCCTCCCTGTACTCGCCGCTGCTTATGTTCTCAGTACGATTGAACGTTGGCTCAAAAAACGGGTACCGAATGCGATTCAATTACTCGTCGTACCGATTACGACGATCACATTGACGGGATTCCTCGCCCTTGCCGTCATCGGACCAGTCACGCGTCAAGTCGGTGACTGGATTACGATCGGTGTCGTCAATACATTCGAAGCTGTTCCATTACTCGGTGCCCTACTCTTTGGTGCACTCTATGCGCCGCTCGTCATCACTGGCATGCACCACATGTTCATCGCTGTTGATCTACAGTTGATCGGACAAAGTGGGACGACGTTCATTTGGCCGATGATCGCGATTTCGAACATCGCTCAAGGTTCAGCAACACTCGCGATGCTTTTCCTCGCGAAAAACGTTAACGATAAAAACATGGCATCAACGTCCGCTTTATCCGCCTACTTCGGAATCACGGAACCGGCCATGTTCGGGGTCAATCTCCGGTTCAAGTATCCGTTTTACGCGGCACTCGTCGGTTCAGCGATTGCGTCAGCTTTCATCGCTGTCAGTGGCGTTCTTGCTCCTGCGATCGGTGTTGGCGGATTACCTGCTTTCATTTCGATCGTACCAGGTTCGATTCTGTCGTTCATCGTCGGCATGGTGATTGCGATCATCGTCCCTGTCGCCTGTACGTTCCTGTTCCACTATGTCTCAACGAAACGCGCAAAAAAAGCTGCCCTGAAAAAAGCAGCGTAATTCTAGAAAGGTGTGTATCTCATGATCACGACAACCGATTGGCGCAAATCCGCCGTTTATCAAATTTATCCGAAGAGTTTTTATAGTCCGGAGGGCAAAGCGACCGGTACATTGCGTGGCGTCACTGCCAAACTCGATTATCTGGCGGATCTTGGTGTCGATTACCTTTGGTTGACGCCGGTCTATGCCTCACCGCAGAACGACAATGGCTATGATGTCAGTGATTATTACGCGATTGATCCATCCTACGGAACAATGGCCGATTTCGAGACGTTACTTGCAGAAGCAAAACAACGCGGTCTGTCTGTCATGATGGATATCGTCGTCAACCATTGCTCGACGTCGCACTCTTGGTTCGAAGAAGGACGTCACCCGGATAGTCCCTATCACGACTATTTTATCTGGCGCGAGACACCGAACGACTGGGTATCAAAATTCGGTGGTCCCGCTTGGTCATTTGATGAGGTAGCCGGCAAGTATTACTTGCACCTGTTCGACAAGACACAAGCGGATCTGAACTGGGAAAATCCACGTTTACGGGAAGATGTTTACAACATGATGCGCTTTTGGCGGGATAAAGGAGTCAGCGGCTTCCGACTTGATGTCATCAATTTGATTTCAAAGACGCCAGGTCTTCCAAACGATCCAGCAGGAGACGGACGGACGTATTATACGGACGGACCGAACGTCCATGACTACTTGCAAGAGATGAACGCAGAAGTCTTTGCCGGACACGATCTCATGACGGTTGGTGAGATGTCGTCGACGTCACTTGAACACTGCCTTCGTTATTCTTCGCTTGATGAACAAGAACTGAAGATGACGTTCAACTTTTATCATTTGAAGGTCGATTATCCGAACGGTGAAAAATGGACGGCGGCACCGTTTGATTTCAAACAACTGAAACAGATTTTCTCCGACTGGCAATCCGGCATGAACGGACAAGCCTGGAACGCGATCTTTTGGTGCAACCATGACCAGCCACGCGTCGTCAGCCGGTTTGGTGACGACGCCACGTATCGCGTCGAAAGTGCGAAGATGCTCGCGACGACGCTTCACGGCTTACAAGGGACACCGTACATCTATCAAGGAGAAGAGATCGGGATGCCGAATCCGGACTTCACGGATCTGTCCGACTACCGCGATGTCGAAACATTGAATGCGTATCAGGAAGCGCGGGACAACGGTGTAGCGGAAGAAGAAATTCTTGCTGCGATTCGTCAAAAATCGCGTGATAATGCGCGGACGCCGATGCCATGGTCGGATGCTGTCAACGGTGGCTTCAGTACGAGTGAACCATGGATACCGGTCTCGCCAACGTATGATCAGATCAATGTCGAGACGGCTGTCGCAGATCCGGAATCGGTCTATCATCATTACAAACAGTTGATACAGCTCCGTAAACAGTATGACGTGCTCACGGATGGTTCGTACCGTCTGTTGACACCAGACGATCCGTCACTCTGGGCGTACGAACGCGTAACGAACGAGGAAGAGTTGCTTGTCGTTTCGAACTTCTACGGAACAGACACGACGTTCACGTTACCTCGTGACGGGTCGGACTATACGGTGTTGATTCACAACTACCAGGAGATGCAGACAGAAGATCACACTCTGACGTTACGTCCTTATGAATCCTTGATGCTTTATCGTAAAAAGTGATGCATCTCTTGTTGTTCTCTTGATCACCATCTCTAACAACGCATGTTTTATCATCCTCGCTTTCCACAGGCGGGAGTCGAGTATGATGCACATTCGTATTTCTTTCGGATCAAATAAAAAGGGAAATCACCATCCGAGTACATGACCCGGAACGTGATCTCCCTTTTCTCATACTTCATCATACACGAACTCGTTTTTAGAGCATGTATCCTACGAAACCTTCCGATTCGCTTCTTCTCGTCTCAACTGTTCGCGGAACAGTCGTGTCTCGGCAATGACGACGCCAGACAATCCAATCAAACCGATTAAGTTCGGAATCGCCATCAATCCGTTAAAGACATCGGAAATCGCCCAGACCATGTTCAAGTTCGTCGTCATCGCGCCGGCTCCGGCGACTAAAACGAACAGGATGCGGTACGGTAGGATTGATTTTTGACCAAATAGATAATAGATCGACTTTTCACCGTAATACGACCAACCGAGGACCGTCGAGTAAGCGAACATGACGAGACCAATCGTAACGATGTATTTCCCGGCAGGACCGAGGAAGACCTCGAAGCTTGCTGTCGTCAACTCGACGCCTTCTAATTTCGTGTCCAACTGTCCCCCCATGACGAGCGTCAGACCCGTGATCGAACAGACGACCAATGTATCGAGGAAGACTTGCGTCATCGAGACGAGCGCTTGACGCCCCGGGAAGTCCGTCTTCGCAGCAGCGGCTGCGATCGGTGCTGAACCGAGTCCTGCTTCGTTCGAGAAGACACCACGCGCGACACCATAACGAATCGCTGCCCCGATTGCCCCACCCGTGATGGCTTCGTTTGAGAACGTACTGCTGAAGATCGTCGAGATCGCACCTGGAATCAAGTCATAATTCATGACGAGAATCAGCAAGCCACTTCCGACATAGAAGAAAATCATGAACGGAACGAATAAACTAACAACCTTTCCAATCGATTTGACTCCGCCGAGAATGACGACACCCGTCAATACCATCAACGCGATCCCCGTCACGTAAAGTGGCACATCGAACGTCGATTTCATCGCAAGGGCGACCGAGTTTGTCTGGACCCCGTTTCCAATACCAAACGCAGCGATCGAAGCGAATGCAGCAAACAAGACACCGAGCCATTTTTGCTTCAGTCCACGCTCAAGGTAATACATCGGTCCTCCTGCCATCTGTCCTTTTTCATCGACGACGCGATATTTGACGGCAAGGATCGCTTCCGCGTACTTCGTCGCCATCCCGAACAAGCCGGACAGCCACATCCAAACGATCGCCCCAGGTCCCCCGAGAACGACAGCTGTTGCGACACCGACGATATTCCCCGTACCGACGGTTGCAGCTAGTGCCGTCATCAATGCTTGAAAGTGACTGATGTCGCCTTCTGACTTATCGTCCTGATGCTTTGAAAACGCAAGCTTCAGCGCATACGGCAGTTTGGTAATTTGAATGAATCCTAAGCGAATCGTCAAGTAAATCCCCGTACCGACCAACAGAATGAGTAACGGTGGTCCCCAAACAAAATTGGACACCTTACCAATCCAGTCACTAAATGAATTTCCCATTCGTTTTACCTCCCCCTATGTAATCTATAGTTCCTTACCATTTTTTCAGAATTTACTGATAATTGTCAAACTATTTTTTCATAAAACTATTCTACATTTTAATTTTTTCTATAATAAGTAAATTTTTTACTTGTGACGGTATAATCAAGAAAATGAATAGTTCATCTTGCAAAAAAAGGAGCGAATCATATGAAGATTAAAACGAAGCTTATCTTATTGTCCTCCATCCTTTTGCTTAGCTTGATCGGTGTCGGGTTATACGGCGCATCTTCTCTCAATCGTGTTGACCAAGAGAGTCAAACGATCACCTCGTCCTGGATTCCCGGTCTGAACTTATCTCATGAAACGAATACTGCTCTATCTGATTTACGACGTGTCGAATTACTACACATTCAAGAAAATGATCCAGAAATCAAAGCCGGTTATGATAAGCGTGTCAAAGACGGTTTAGCGACCGTTGATGCGAATCTCGCGAAATACGAAAAAACGATTTATTTAGAAAGCGATCGCGCACTGTACAATGATCTCACAAAAAAATGGCAAACTTTCAATGAGACGACTGATCGTCTTCTCGCCCTCAGTACACCAGAAACTCAAAAAGAAGCGGTCACCTATTATGAAGGTGAGAGTCGTGATTCATACTTCGCTGTTTCGGATCAATTGACGAAAATCGTGAAATACAATAATCAACAAGCTGGTAAAAATGGTGACGCTATCACCAGCGCCGCTAATACGGCGCACCTTATGCTGTTCACGATCATCGGTGTCGTCGGATTGCTCGGTGTCATCTTCACCGTCTTGATTTTACGCTCAATCTTCGGTCCACTCCGTCAACTGCAGGCGAAAACGCATGAACTCGCAACACAAGGTGGTGACTTGACGGCGCAACTCGACGTCGTACGAGAGGACGAAATTGGACAAATCGCCAAGTCGATGAATCAATTCATCGCTCACTTACGAACAATTATTGTCCAAGTCGATGATACGGCAACACACGTCGTGTCGACCTCTCGTCATGTCTCTGGTCGAATCAGCGAACTCGATCAAGATATGGCGTCGACTTCGCATACGATTGAAAACTTATCGGCGGGTATGCAAGAGACAGCCGCTTCAGCTGAAGAGATGAACTCGTCTGCCGTCGATATGGAAGCGACGATTCATGACATCGTCTCCGGCGCAGAAGCGAACGGAAAACGCGCTCAAGAAGTCGGCGGTCGTGCTGAATCGCTTCAAGTTGTCGCCACAGAAGCGAAACAGACCGCCACTCAAATTCTCTTCGAAACAAAAAATAAACTGGAAGATGCGATGGCACGGGCGAAAGCCGTTAAGGAAATTTCCGTTTTGTCTGACGCGATCCTTTCAATTGCGGCGCAAACGAATTTATTATCCCTTAACGCTTCGATTGAAGCAGCACGTGCCGGAGAAGTCGGTCGAGGCTTCGCCGTCGTCGCCGATGAGATTCGAAAACTCGCCGAGAGCAGTCGAGATACCGTTGAACAAATTCAAGACGTCTCACTCTCCGTCATCGATTCCGTCGAACACTTGAATGCCGCGTCCGGTGAGATGCTCTCTTTCATCGATACAAAGGTCGTCAAAGACTATGATTTATTCGAAGATGCCTCGATTCAATACCGTGATGATGCGCAATTATTCGGTGATGCAGCAGAACATTTTGCCGCTCAAGCTGGTCAACTTCAGGAACTGACAGCAAATATGCTTGGTGTCATCCACGATGTTGCCGTCACCGTCAATGATGGGGCGCAAGGCACACAATCGATGTCGGAGCAAATCAATCATTCCGTTCAAGCGTTCCGAGATGTGCATGAACAGACTTCCGTCAGTCAACAGCAGGCGGAAGCATTAAAAGAGGTATTACGTCAATTTCAAGTCTAAATGAGACAAGCCCCTCACTTCCGATTGGAGGTGAAGGGCTTGTTGTTCGTTATTGTGTCGCACCTGTGAGCGGTTGGGCATCTTTTGCTTCCGCCGGTAATTTGATTTCGTCAATCTCATTGAATTTCGAGAACGTCGACGCGTTTTTCATATTGAACTCGGTATCTTTTTCAATCGCAAATACCATGTCCATGTCGAGAGACTTCGGATAGAACGTTTTTGCGTCATACGTCATCTTGTAGTTCATCTTCTTATAGTCGATGCTATCCATCGCATCCTTCATCTGCGCCATCTGTCCTGTTTGTTCGAGCGAATCCTTCATGAAAGCTTTGAGGTCGTCACCCTTTAGTTTGACGTCGATTTGATAGACGTCACCCTCTTTTTTTGCTGTCCAGTTGTCTTTATACTTTTTCAACAGCTTGAGATTTTGATCCGTCGATGCCGATGACTCCATTGCTTCAACCATATCGCCTAGTTCCGAGACATCTTGAACGAGCCATTGTCCGTTTTGCGAGATATACATCTTATCGTCGACGATATAGCTCTCAATCGACATGTCTTTACCGTCCTGTGGATTTTTCATTGTCATCGTCTGGTGCATCGTAAGCGGCTTCTGGATGATATCGGCGGATACCTTTTGATCCACTGTCATCTCACCTGCTTTTGAGTTGACTGTCCCTTCCATATGGAACGATTTAATATCTTTTTGAGCGGCTGTCGCTTTATTCAGTAATTCCGTATTCGAGAGTTCCCCCGACTTCGTCGAACCAGACCCACTGCCACTCCCTGTATCTGTTTGTCCATCTTGACATCCAGCAAGCCCAATCGATGCTGCAACGATCCCGGCTGCTACCCACCTAGCTTTCTTCATATTCATTTCCTCCTTTATACGCGTTACCCTGATTTACGAAAAACATTGGAAAATGTTTCAAACTTTCTTTAGTAGACCATTACCGTTCTACTTAAAATTGAATCCTCAAATTTCAAATCAACGATTCTTTTTTTGAAATTTGATTCAATCTTCAAGAGATTTCCGCAAAAAAACAGGATGACGGAATGTACCGTCACCCTACCTCTATTCAATTAAATCGTCCGTAAAAGATTCGCCATCTCAATCGCAGAAACCGCAGCTTCGTAGCCTTTGTTTCCGGCTTTCGTGCCAGCACGTTCGACTGCTTGCTCGATCGAATCCGTCGTCAGGACACCGAAGATGATCGGCACGCCTGTATCGCGCGAGGCACTTGCGACACCTTTTGCGACCTCGTTACAGACATAATCATAGTGCGACGTCGCCCCACGGATGACGGCACCGAGTGTGATGACGGCGTCGTACTTACCGCTTTTCGCTAACTTTTCCGCGACGAGCGGAATTTCGAATGCTCCCGGAACCCACGCTGTATCGACAGCATCCGCTGCGACCCCGTGGCGGCGGAAAGCGTCGTTTGCTCCTCCGACGAGTTTTGAAGTGATCAATTCGTTAAAACGTGCTGCGACGATTGCGACGCGTAGTCCTTCTCCTGTTAAGAAACCTTCGTAGATCATGATGTGTGTCCTCCTTGGATGTCGAGCCAGTGCCCGAGTTTCGTTTGTTTTGTTTTTAGGTAACGCTGATTTTCCGGCTCGGCCGGTACTTGATGGGGTACACGTTCGATGATTTCGATCCCCTCTTGCTCGAGCACCCGTTGTTTGTCCGGGTTGTTCGTCATCAAGCGGATCTTCGTCACGCCGAGATCGCGCAACATATTGGCTGCGACCGTGTAGTCACGCATGTCCGTCGGATAACCGAGTGCATGGTTCGCTTCGACCGTATCGAGTCCTTGTTCCTGTAACTCGTACGCTTTTAACTTCGCCATTAGACCGATGCCGCGTCCTTCCTGACGTAAATACAAGACGGCTCCACCTTCTCGTTCGATCCGCTCGAGTGCCGCATCGAGTTGTGGTCCACAATCGCAACGCTTCGAACCGAAGACATCCCCTGTCAGGCATTCCGAGTGTAGACGGACGAGCATCCCGTCTTGCGCTTCGCCGGATAAGACAGCGACATGTTCTTTCTCGTCTTGCGTCGTATAGCCAATCATCCGGAAAGCTCCGAACGTCGTTGGAAGTAATACTTCTGCTTCACGTGTCAATGGACGCTCGAGATACGCGACAAGTGCTTCGATCGTGATCAGTTTTAAATCGTGTTCTTCCTTATAGAGAAGTAGATCGTCGACCCGTGCCATCGTGCCATCTTCTTTAATGATTTCACAGATGACGGCGATCTCATCGCTACCGGCAAGACGGGCAAGATCGACACCTGCTTCCGTATGTCCGCGTCGCTCCCGGACACCACCCTCTTTTGCGATCAACGGGAAGATATGACCCGGTCGTTTGAAACGTTCCGGTCCATCCGTCAGCATCCGCTGAATCGTTAGCGACCGTTCCTCGGCACTGATGCCGGTCTTTGCCTCTTCATGATCGATGCTGAGCGTGAATGCCGTCCCATGCGGGTCCGTATTATTCGCTGTCATCGGAGCAAGTTCGAGTCGCTGTGCGATCCGCGGACTGACTGGTACACAGACGAGTCCTTTTCCATGTGTAATCATGAAGTTGATGTTTTCCGGTGTCGCGTGTTCCGCGAGCATGACGAGATCGCCTTCATTCTCACGATCCTCGTCATCACAGACGATGATCGGTCGTCCGTTTTTCAAATCTTCTATTGCGTCTTCAATCAAGTCGAATCCGTTCATTACATGTCGCCTCCTAAGAATGCTGCCCAGTCCGTCTGCTTCTCATGCTGCGTGAAATGATAGAGATGTTTCGCCATCATGTCACACTCGATATTGACGACTGCACCGCTTGCCAATCGATCAAACGTCGTCACTTGACGGGAGTGCGGAATCAATGAAATCGAGATCGTTTCCGGTGTGACGCGTTGCAACGTCAGGCTCGTGCCGTTGATTGCGATCGAGCCTTTCGGAATACAATACTTTTGCCACGCTCCGACATCAAACGTATAGACCATCGCTTCTCCATCCGGTCGCCGACTGATCAGTCGGGCTGTTCCGTCGATATGTCCACTAACGAAATGTCCACCGAAGCGACCGTCTGCCGGCATCGCCCGCTCAAGTTGCAAGGGACTTCCGACTCGGTACGTACCGAGTGCTGTTGAACGGATCGTGTCATGGACGGCATCTGCCGTGAAACCGGTTGGACTCATCGACGTGACCGTCAAACAAATCCCGTCGACGGCGATGCTATCACCGATCTTCGTTCCTTCGAGTACCCGGTGCGCCTCAATTTCAAGCGCTAACCCGTTCGGTCGCGGGATCTTTCGTTTTAAGGTTCCGACTTCTTCAATCAATCCGGTGAACATGTCGTCTCCTCCTTTCGGATGTACGTCAGATGGAGATCCGGTCCGACCGTCTCAACCTGGTCGATTTGAAAACGATCTTCGATATCGTGTTGACCATTCCACGCATCGCCTTCAAAAATCGATGGGGCTTGGTAGACTTCGATTCGGTCAACGAGATCTGCCTCAAGGAAAGCGGCTTGAATCGTTGGTCCGCCTTCAATCAAGACACTACGGATGTCTTGTTCGTATAAGCGTTTCAAAATCGCTTCCGGCGTCTCATATTCACCGACAAGGACCGTCACCTGATCGTGACTAACACGCGGAACACTCGTCAGCCAGTAGGTTGGATTTTTACCATCGCGGAAGACTTGCGCCGTCTCCGGAATCCGCCCCCGGCGATCAACGATTACTCGAATCGGCTCGATGCCTGACGATGCGCGTAACGTCAGTGCCGGATCATCGACGAGCACCGTCTCACTTCCGACGAGGATGGCATCGTGGCGTCCACGCAGGGCACGACCGTTCGCGCGTGCTTCTTCTGACGTGATCCAGCGCTGTTCACCTGTCGTCGCGATCCCGTTCATCGTCTGAGCGATTTTGACGGTCACGGTCGGACGTTTTCGTTCGATCGTCTTCCAGAATACCGTGTAAAGGGCTTCTGCCTCATGCCGTAACAAGCCGACATCGACTTCGATTCCCGCGTCCTGTAGCCGTTTGATTCCGGAACCAGCGACAATCGCATGTTTGTCTTCCGTTGCAACGAAGACTCGTTTGATTCCTGCTTGTAGAATTGCTTCCGTGCATGGTGGCGTCTTGCCGTGATGGTTGCATGGCTCGAGCGTCACGTAGAGATCGGCACCACGGGCGGCTTCTCCTGCCATCCGTAAGGCTTCGACTTCTGCGTGCGGCCCACCGGCAAACCGATGTGCACCGAAGCCGATGATGCGTCCTTGTTTGACGATGACACAGCCGACACTTGGATTCGGACTTGTTTGTCCGTGTAACATTTGTGCTAATTGCATGGCATAACTCATCATCTGTGACATCGCGTTCACTCCTTTCAAATGAAAAAAGACGCCCCTTGAAAAAGGGGCGTCTGTATAGAAGGGTTCACGAAATACACGGTTCGCTTCCTGCATTTTTTCATGCAGAAAGAGACCGTCTCCTGAAAACATTTTTTCAGAAAACAGCTTGAATCGCGTCGTTTCGTTCTTCTCCCATCCGGACTTTACCGTCGGCCCTGGAATCTCACCAAGTCAGCCATGATGCGTACATCATGGGTCGCGGGCTCGTCGATCGATTGATCGCATCACCGCCGGTTGGGATTTTCACCCTACCCCGAAGAACTGGATTATTGAGTTATACAACTTTAGCCTAGCATATCTTTTTCAAGAAAACAAAGCGCAAATGCTTCTGTCTTGTCTCTTTTTTGATTTCGTTCCACTTCTGTCACCCGTCCCCAATTCGTAATCGACTGCATCTCAAAAACGACCGGAGCACTTGATAGCAGTGCGTCCAGTCGTTATTTTCCACTTACAAATAACCATTCTTCCGGTCATGGAATTCTTGCGCAATCACCCCGCGCGTCCGTTCATCAGCGAGGACGCGAAGCGCTGTCCGGGCGAGGATTTTTGCTCCTGTGATCAATGCTTCATCTCCAGCTTCTGAACGGGCCGCTTCTTTGAATGCTTCCGTATGGGCGACGAGATCATCTGGTCCAATCTTGATATACGGATGGATCGTCGGGATGACTTGACTGATGTTACCGGCGTCCGTTGAACCAAGACCCGGTCGTTCGTCCAAGTGAACGATTTCGCCGAGCGCCTCTGCTTCTTCTTGGAACAGACGGTCGAACGTCCGGTTGAAGACGAGGTTATCGACTTCATTTTGGAAGGCGATGACGTCAAGCGTCGCCCCGGTCGCGAGTGCCGCGCCTTGGGCAACGGCCTTGACTTTTTCCGTGACGGCATTGAGGCGTTCCCGTGTCGTCGCCCGGATGAAGAAACGTGCTTTTGCGTATTCCGGAATGATGTTCGGCGCATCGCCACCATGCGTGATGATCCCGTGGATCCGGACATCGTCCGGTAATTGCTGACGTAAGGCGTTGATTCCGTTGAAGAGTTGAATGACAGCGTCGAGGGCGTTGATGCCTTCTTCCGGTGACGCCGCTGCGTGTGCCGGACGACCCGTAAAGGCAAAGTCGAGCGGATCGACCGCAAGCGAAGAACCCGTGATCCGTGTTTGACCTGACGGATGGACCATTAAGGCTGCATCGATCCCTTCCAGCAACTGATGTTTGACGAAACTGCCTTTCGCACTACCGTTCGGTCCACCTTCCTCGGCCGGTGTTCCAAGGACAACGACACTCCCGCCGACTTCATCGAGTATTTTACTGAGCGCGATCGCCGCTGCGACGCTCGTCGTGCCGATGATATTATGACCGCACGCGTGACCAATGCCTGGCAACGCATCATACTCAGCAAGAAAGGCAATCGTCGCACCTGGTCGGTCGCTCGACTTCTTCGCGAAGAACGCGGTATCGTGCCCCGCGACGCCGAGTTCTACCGTAAAACCTTCCGCCGTTAGACGCTCCGCATGGAGCCGCGAAGCAAAGAATTCCTCGTTCCCGATTTCCGGCGTCGCATGAATTCGGTGACTCGTCTCAAGGTACGATTCCCGTTTTTGTTCGATGTCTTGTTCAATCGTCTCTACCCATGTCGTGCGTACTGGTGTCGTCATGCTATCCACTCTCCTTTTGAAATTATTCGCCGATGTCGCTTAGTGGGACGAACGTCGGGATTGTACTGCCTTTGTATTCTTTTTTGATGAAGGCCGCGACATCTTTTTGTTGATACAGCGATGCGATTTTTTTCAGTTCTTTTTTGTTCTTGTCTTCCGTCCGTGTCGCGATGATGTTGATGTATGGTTTTGCTGTCTCGTTCTCATGGACGATCGAGTCCTTGATCGGGTTGAAGCCAGCGTCAACGGCAATGCCATTGTTGATGATTGACGCCGCGACGTCCGGTAAGACGCGTGGCGTTTGCCCGGCGACGATCGGAACGATTTTCAGCTTCTTCGGATTCTCGACGATCTTATCGACCGAACCGTTGCCATCGAAGTCATCCGGTAACTTGATCAGACCGGCTTCTTGCAGTAACAAGAGGGCGCGTCCCATGTTCGTCGCTTCGTTCGGAACAGCGATTTTCCCGCCAGTTGGAATGTCTTTGACGTCCTTGTATTTATCCGAGTAGATCCCCATCGGTGCGATGACAGTCGTCGCAATCGGCGATAGCTTCAAGTTATGTTCTTTCTTGAAAGCGTTGAAGTAGGAAATCGTCTGGAAGGCATTGGCGTCGATTTCACCCTCAGCCAGTGCCATGTTCGGCTGGACATAATCGGAGAACTTGACGAGCTCGATTTTGATGCCCTCCTTTTCTGCTTTTTTGGCGACATAGTCCCAAACTTGTGTGTCTGAACCGCTGACACCGAGCTTGATTGTCTTTTCGTCTTCTCCTGATGCTGCGCACCCGGCAAATAAAATCGTCGTGAGTGTTGCTCCAATTGCTACTGCTTTTTTCATGGCTGAATCGCTCCCTTGATTAATGTCTTCTGATTTTTCGTGCGACGATGTTGCCTGTCGTCTGTAAGCCTTGGACTAAGATGACGAGAATCCCGACCGTGATGATCATGACTTTCGTATCAAACCGTTGATAGCCGTAAGTAATTGCTAAGTCACCCAAACCGCCACCACCGATGGCGCCTGCCATCGCCGATGCCCCGATCAAGCCGACCGTCGCGATCGTTAAGTTCAGGATGAGTGAACCGAGTGCTTCCGGTAGGAGGAAGCGGAAAATCGTTTGAAACGGTGTCGCGCCCATCGCTTCTGCTGCTTCAAGAACGCCTTTATCGACTTCGAGTAAAGAACTCTCGATCAGACGCGCCATGTACGGTGCAGCGTAAAAGACGAGCGGGACGATTGCAGCTTCGGTTCCGATCGACGTCTGGACGATCAACCGTGTCAACGGGATGATCGCGACGAGTAGGATGATGAACGGAATCGAGCGGAAGATATTGACGATACTGTTGAAGAACGTGAACAACGGAACATTTTCAAGTAACGCTCCTTTTCGCGTGACAACAAGCAGGATACCGAGTGGTAAGCCGATCAAGGTCGAGAACAAGAGCGAAACGGATACCATCGTCATCGTCTGCAAGAATGCTGTCCAGATATCACTGTAGTTAACTAGCATCAGCGAGCACCTCCTCGACCGTCACCTGTGCCTGATCGATGTATTGTAACGCTCGTTTCACTTCAGCCGGCTCACCAATCAACTCGACGAGCAAGGTGCCGAACGGCGTATCCTGCAACTCTGTGATGCTCCCGTGCAAAATGTTGACATCGACGTCAAAGCGTTTTGCGACTTGCGATAAGAGTGGTTGCCCGGTGTGATGTCCAAGGAAGTGAATCTTATAGATTGGATGCGCATTTCGCGACTCGATCAACTGACGAATCGATGCTGGAATCTCGTCATGCATGACAGACCGGACGAAGTTCCGTGCTGTCTCGGTCTTTGGATTCGAAAAGACGTCGAAGACCGTTCCTGACTCGATCAACTTTCCAGCTTCGATGACGGCGACACGGTCGCAAATCTCCCGGATGACGCCCATCTCGTGGGTGATCAAGAGAATCGTGATCCCGTACTCGGCATTGATCCGTTTTAATAACTGAAGAATATGATGCGTCGTCTGGGGATCAAGTGCTGACGTCGCCTCGTCACATAAGAGGACGGAAGGTTGCGTCGCGAGTGCCCGGGCGATACCGACGCGCTGTTTCTGCCCACCCGACAATTGATCCGGATAATGATTCGCCTTGTCCGCGAGATCGACGAATTCGAGTAACTCCGTCACCCGGCGGCGAATCTCGTCTTTCTTGACGCCTGCGAGAACGAGTGGCTTTGCAACATTCGTAAAGACCGTGTTCGCATTCAATAGATTGAAGTGCTGAAAGATCATCCCGATCCGTTGTTTTGCTTGGCGTAATTTTTTCGGAGACAGTTGCGTTAAATCTTCCCCATCGACCGTCACCGTTCCTGACGTCGGTCGTTCTAACAGATTGACACAGCGGAGCAGTGAACTTTTTCCGGCACCGCTAAAGCCGATGACACCAAAGATTTCGCCTTTTTCGATCGTCAGGTCGACACCGTCGAGTGCTGCAATCGTCTGATCTTTCGTGACGTACGTTTTTTTGACTTGATGAAATGCAATCATTCCGTTTTCCCCCTTCATTCAACAAAAAAGGTCCCTTCTTGAGAAACAAGAAGAGACCTGGATCCGCACAGTGGCAGAATCCACTCCACTCATCTCTCAGACATCTGTCTGATGGAATTGGCACAGTGCTCATAATGAGTCTGTTGCCGAGGTTTCGTAGGGCCAGTCCCTCCACCTCTCTGGATAAGTATTGCGGTATGAAATTCGTATGTGTGTTGTTGCGTTGTTGCTTATGTCGTAAAACTAATTTTTACATTACGGGTCGGAACTTTAAAAGTCAACCAACTTTTCAAAAATAATCCATTTGGCGCATATCGATGGATGATTAAGTTATGAGTTAGCTTACTGAACGGATCATGATTCGTCAAGAACGATTTGACAAGTCATTTTTGAACGTGCTACCATCGTTTCAATGATTATTCCGACAATTCCAATATGATATTTATCAAGAGTGAACGAGAGACCTGGCTCTATGACTTCACGGCAACCTGCAATCTGTAAGGTGCTCCGACCAGCAAAGCGCGGCTTTGGATGATACGGTGAAAAACTCGTGAGCGTCCAAGCAGTGACGTCGACGAGTTTTTTTCATGAATGGAGGAAAAATAGTAATGATGAACTATCCTGTATTGACTGGTGCTGAAGCGTTTTATTTTCAAGGTGGATCGATCGGCATTCTAATCTGTCATGGTTTTAACGCCACTCCGCAAAGTGTCCGGGACGTCGGTGAGGCATTTGCTGCTGAAGGTTTTACCGTCTATGCCCCGCGCTTACGTGGACATGGAACGAACGTCCGCGAGTTTGAACAATCGACTGCTCGATGTTGGAAGCAAAGCCTGAAAGACGGCTATGAACGTTTACAAGAAACATGCGATCAAGTCTTCGTCATCGGTCAATCGATGGGTGCGACGCTTGCACTGTCACTCGCCGCTGACGGCATTCCGTTTGCCGGCATCATTACGATCAATGCTGCACTCTCCGTTCCATCCTATGAAGCACTTTCGTTCGAGGACGGTCCACAGTACTTACCGGAAGGGGCACCGGACATTAAGCGAGCAGCCTTCGAAATCATTTATGACCTCGTTCCGAGCCGTTGTGCGTTTGAACTCGTCCGTCTGATGGATGAGACAAAAGGACGCCTCGGATCGATCCTTCTACCGACATTGATTCTCTACTCGGCGACCGATCACGTCGTTCCGCCGTCGAGCTCAGATTATCTGCACCAGCACATCGGAACGAATGATAAACGAAGCTACTGTTTACTCAACTCGTATCACGTCGCGACACTCGATCATGATCAGGATCTAATCGTCCGTGAGACGATTCGCTTTATCGAACAATCGTGTCAGTTTTCGCAAGAAACAGGCTGAATCAAAAAAACAGCTATTCGTTTCTATATGGAAGCAAATAGCTGCTACAGATTGTAAGCAAAGCGCAATTTTCTCTAATGGGAGGATTGCGCTTTGTTCATTTCAAATCGTTTTCCTGGGACAAGCATCGACCTCGTCCTGTTAATCAAGATGACGCTTCTTCAACATGTATTTAGTATTTCCTACATGCGACGTACCATCAAAGAGATCTAGACTAACATGACATTCCGTTAATTTTTAGGTCTTGGGTTGAAGGAATAGGTACCCTATTTCTCTACATTAGACGCGTTGCCCGAAAGCAAAAAGACAAATTAGATTAAGACGTCATATACAGGAGAGTACAACAGATCCGGGGAGTGAAAAAACGACGCTTCAAGCAATGCTTACTTTCATTACCGTGAACCTCGAAAAGCCTACAAATTGGTCCTTGGATCCCTCAGGGAATCCACGTTTCTTTAACATTTTAGTAATTAATACATACAACAACCCCTCATTTCAATTACGAAGTGAGGGGTTGTCTACAAGCTGAAACTCCCATATTTAATTATAGGATTTTTTTCTCACTTTTTTCTTTTTTAGCTGCTTTAAAGTTAAGATAAATGGTACACCCAACAGCTGCGATTAAAAAGATTATCCCGTACCCTATTTCAAAGTTAAAACCATAATACAAGATTGTGACTGTAACTAATACAATCAAAACTAATCGTATGCTAGATTTATGGTATTTACTCATTTGTTTACCTCCAATTCCTTACATCAACAGTTATCGTTGTTTGATCTTTTCAATTTATCCATTAAATAAATCCTTCAAAAACACTATACCTTACACCAAAAACCTTCGAAAGGTTACATACAAACGAGAAAAACAGTAAGAGTTTTCAGTTGATGAATCCTTATTGTCTTTTTAATTACTTATATACTCTATGTTTAGAGTTAGCTAACTCACGATAAAGAACTGTTACAAGTAGTAATTAGTTACTTTATTCTTTTAGTCCTAGCTTTCTTTATCATTAATCTCGAGTTTAAAAAAGTGACTAAAAGAAGCTGAGACTTAACTAGCTGAGTTTAACGAAAAAAAAGAATCGCCATCACTCAGGATGTGCAATTCCTTTTTATCATCTGTAAAACTGAGTTATATCCCAGCCTTCGCCTTTTTTCATTTATCGTTCTTGGTGCTGCACCGATTGGAGCGGCTTCGGTTTTCCAGGTACCTCATGGCAATGACGGCAACGTGGCTCATACGATTCCGACGCTCCGACTAGGATGATCGGATCATCATAGTTGGCTGGTTTCCCATCAATCAAACGTTGTGTCCGGGAAGCCGGATCCCCACACGAAAGACAGATGGCTTGTAGTTTCGTCACGAATTCTGCGCGCGCCAGTAATTCAGGCATTTTCCCAAATGGCTCTGCCCGGAAATCTTGATCAAGGCCTGCACAAATGACGCGTTTTCCGTCTTGTGCGAGTGCTTCGATGACTTGTACGATCTCATCATCAAAGAATTGAACTTCATCGATCCCGACGATTTGTGTTTCTTCTGCTACTGCCGCATAAAGATCACGACTCGTCGCCATCGGAATCGCTACGACAGAGTTGCCAACGTGAGAGACAACATGCTCTTCATGGTACCGGTCGTCGATTGCCGGCTTGAATACTTGCACGGGCAGTTTGCCGTACTGCGCCCGTCTGACACGACGAATCAACTCTTCCGATTTCCCGGAAAACATACTGCCACAAATTACTTCGATCCAGCCGTACTGATTTATTACATGCATCATCGTCCGACACCGTCCTCTAAAAATAGTCACTTTAACGAGTATAGCCCGAAACGGTATCGAGAAAAAGGGTTGACTTCCGGAAATCAAAATTCATTTTTTCTTTCCCTAGAATTTTTGTCCTTTCATTCCAACTGCCCCCTATTTCCTGTACACTGAAGAAGAAGATTCTCACGAAAGAAGGTGTCCCCGATTCATCATCTCTTACATGACATCCTGCACCAATATGGTGCCCTTGGTCTCTCCGTCCTTCTCGCAGGTGGTATCGTGGGATTGCCGGTTCCTGATGAGACCCTGCTCGTTTTGTCCGGATTTTGGATGCATCAAGGCAATCTACCACTCGTCGGTACGATTCTCGCCGCTTACGCCGGCAGTTGCATCGGGATGACGATCAGCTATTTACTCGGATTAAAACTCGGTATGCCACTACTACACCGCGTTGGACCGAAAATGCGTATCTCAGAAAAACATATTCTTTCCGCTGAAGCCGGTTTTCGTCGTTACGGAAAATCGGTCTTGATCATCGGTTACTACATACCTGGTCTCCGCCAACTCTCTGCCTTTTTTGCAGGCGTCTCAAAAATGCCGTTTCGCGTTTTTGCGAGTTATGCGTATACAGGTGCCTTGATTTGGATCAGCGTGTTCTTAGGTGCCGGTTACTTCGTCGGCCGCCATCTCTCGTTCCATAAAGTCATGGACTATGTCTTGGCACATCCGGAAGTCATGCCCTATTTAATCGGGATTGCTGGCGGAATCGCCTTCTCGTTCGTCTTGAAGACGTATCTCACGTATCGTTCACAATTCAGTCTATACAAAAACAGCCTGCTTCCGTAATGGAGGCAGGCTGTTTTTTAAGAACCAACAAGTAATTACTTGCGGCCGTATTTTTTGTTGAAGCGATCGACACGACCATCTGCCGCGTTGAACTTTTGACGACCTGTGTAGAATGGGTGCGAGTCTGAAGACACATCCACACGGATGAGTGGGTACTCGTTACCATCTTCCCAAGTGATCGTTTCGTTCGAAGAACGAGTAGAACCGCTTAAGAATTTGTACTCAGTCGTTGAATCCATAAATACTACTTTGTTGTAGTTAGGGTGAATTCCTTGTTTCATGGTTGATTTCTCTCCTTCCGCCCTGGTTCATTTGCTGAGCCAGAGTAAGTTACCTTCCTATACTAAACGATTTTTTTATGCGTCGCAATAGTTATTTTTCTGTCGTCGTTTCCTTCTTGACGGTACGTGGTTTAGCTGGCGCGCGTCGGACCGCCTTCTTCTGTTCTTTCTCAAGTACGACGAAAAATTCTTCATTATTTTTCGTATCACGAATCTTACGCAGGAACGTATCGACGAACTCGTTCGACTCATTCATCGTCCGGCGAATCGCCCAAAGCGCATCAAGCTGCTCTTTCGGAAGCAACAGTTCTTCCTTCCGTGTACCGGACTTCCGAATGTCAATCGCTGGGAAGATTCGACGCTCTGACAACTTACGATCGAGATGCAGTTCCATGTTGCCGGTTCCTTTGAATTCCTCATAGATGACGTCATCCATGCGCGATCCTGTCTCGACGAGTGCTGTCGCAAGAATCGTCAAACTACCACCGTGTTCGATGTTTCGCGCTGCACCAAAGAACCGTTTCGGCTTATGGAACGCAGCCGGATCAATTCCGCCCGAAAGCGTCCGACCACTTTGCGGTACCGTTAAGTTATAGGCCCGTGTTAGACGCGTGATCGAATCCATCAAGATGACGACATCCTTCTTGTGTTCGACGAGCCGCATCGCCCGCTCGAGGACCAGTTCAGAAATTCGGACGTGGTTGTCCGGTGTTTCGTCAAACGTCGAGCTGACGACGTCTGCTCCTGGAACCGAACGCTCAATGTCCGTTACTTCCTCAGGTCGCTCATCAATCAAGAGAATGATTAGTTCGACATCCGGATGATTCTCCTGAATCGAGTTTGCGATTTCTTTGAGGAGTGACGTCTTCCCTGCTTTTGGCGGTGCGACGATCAAACCACGTTGACCAAATCCAACCGGTGCGATCATATCCATGACACGAACGGATAGATGGCGTGGTTCTGTCTCAAGTCGCATCAATCGGTCCGGATAAATTGGTGTCAGTGCCGGGAAGAATAAACGGTTACGGGCAGTATCCGGTGCTTCACCGTTAACGGCTTCCACGCTAAGTAACCCTTGGAACCGTTCGTTTTCCTTCGGTGGACGGACTTTACCTGTGACGACATCACCATTACGTAGATTAAAGCGTCGGATTTGAGATGCTGCGATATAAATATCTTCAGAGGATTGGGAATAATTGATAGGACGAAGGAAGCCAAAGCCACCATCGTTTTGCATTTGTGGATTGCCAGGGATGACTTCGAGTACCCCTTCGAGGAAATAAAGACCAGTCGATTCAGCCTGTGCTTTTAAAATCTTGAACATCAACTCGCGTTTACGGGCTTCCCGGTATTGTGGGACATTTTTCGTCTTTGCGATTTCATAAAGTTCTTTTAATGTCAGTTGGCTCAATTGAGCCAGTGTATAGGAACGTTCTGGTTTATCTTTTTTATCAGTTGTTGGCATGTTCTTCACCTATTCTTTATAAATTCAACTGCATTCAGCATACTTCCATACATACATCAGGAGGTATGTAATTTTATTCGTGAACTAAAGGTATCATATTTTTTTGAATTCGTCGTCAACAATCCTTTGCGTTTCTTACTTTGTAATATTCAAGGATATTATTTCAGTTATGTTACAAAAACATCTGTTTTGTCTTCTAACTGAAAAAACGTTTTCAAGTGTGCGCATGCTAAGATATTCCTGCAGACAAAATTCTTACACAGTTGTAAGG
>NZ_WBYY01000004.1:0-49741 GCF_048985645.1 Exiguobacterium sp. A1_3_1
TCATGACACGATAAAAAGAACGGAATCCGCGGATTCCGTTCTTTTTATTTGAAGCGATAGGCATTTTTGTCTTCCTGCTTGACGGTATACATCGCTTCATCGGCGCGAATCAATAGGAGACTCGTCGTCGTTCCGTCTTCCGGGTAACGTGCGATTCCGATCGAAGGCGTGACGTGCATCGTCTGCGCTTGATAAAGAAACACCTCATTCAGCCGCTTAAGAATGCTTTCTGCATAATGGATCGTACCTGCGCGATTTCGGTGTAAGAAGACGATGAATTCGTCGCCGCCAAGTCGTGCTGCCATCTCCGTCTGCTGCAGATCCGCTTCTAGCCGTCGTGCCGTCTCTTGTAGAACGAAGTCTCCCGCGTCATGACCGAACTGATCATTGATGTCTTTAAAGCCATCTAAGTCGATGAATAGTAACGATCCTTCTTGCCAATGTAGTAATTCATTTGATAGGACTTCCTCGAAATAGCGACGATTCGGTAAGCCGGTGAGCGCGTCCTGATATCCAAGCGAACGTAACATCCGTTCTTCCGTCAAGGCATGCGTCCGGTCCGCTAAGATAATGTAGAAGTCATGCTCGCGCGGAATCGAGATGACCGTCACTTCAAAAGCGCGTCCATCGTCGAGTTGCATCAATTGATGTTCGATTGGTGTTCCTTGCCAACTGATTGGGACGATCTGTTCCATCAGTTGATCTGGAAGCTGTCCGGCAGGAAAATACTGTTCCGCGATCGGATTCATCGCTTTTTCGTGACCGTTGGCATCCATCCGAACGATTGGATACGGATGATTCAGAAATAGTCGACGGTACTCTTCCTTTCGCAGTTCGAGGCGTTCTGTTTTTTCGTTGACGCGTTGTAACAACTCATGTTCCGAAAGGCTCAGCTCACGCAAGAGTCGTGTGTTTTGACGTTCGGAGAAAAATTGGCGTACGAAAAAGAGCGAGAAGAGACCGATGAGACTGCTCCAGTAGATGGTAGATGGAATCGGTACGTACGAGATGCCACCAACGACGATCAAGAGACTGAGATAGGGCAGGTACGAGATCGTCCATCGTTCGGAGGCTTCCGGCGAGTGCGTTTTTCTATAATACTGCAAGAGGCCGTATAAGCTGACCGGATACAACGGGAAGAACCAGCTGGCGATGTCGAGCTGATTCCGGATGAAAAACGTATAGTAACCGAAAATTGCAAAGATGAAGAGAAGCATCGATTTAATCAGTAAGCGATGTGATGTGCTGTGCAAGCCGGTCGTATAAAGTAAGAAGAAAAAGAATAGTTGCGCAATAAAACTAAGCGCAAAACCGCTCATCCCAGCGAGTTCAATGGAAGAACGAGCAATATCCGGTATATACCTCAAGATGATTGTATAACCGAAAACGAATGTCATACCGAAGAGTAAAATCCCGTCGACGTAAAGAAGTGGTAAGCGCCGGACCGTCGACCAATTAATCTGTTTCGCGAAAGTCATCGCTGTCAGGATAAAAAAGCCGGTAATCGTCAGGTTGACGACGGTATCGAGCTCTGGTGGGTGCCAGGCAACTGGTAAAAAGCTAAAGGCAAAGTTCAAGATGATACCGATCGTGAACCACTCGATTGCTCGCCGGATGATCGGTAACGTACCAGACGAACGAGCTACCCACGAGCAATAGAGAAGTCCGGCAATCGTACTGAAGACAGCAAAAATCGGACCAGCATGAAACCAGCTTGATCCGAGAATGGCAATGTACGTAACGATGACATACCACTGGACGCGAGACATGTGTCGCATGCGTGATCCTCCTTTTTATGTAATTTGATTAGACGTTATGTGTTTCACGATACAATTCCCAATGTTCCCGTGCTTCTTTTTTTGTCCGGTCCGACACGGTCTTACTTTGGAAGATGAGACCATACCATTGTTTCGCATCATCCGTCCGTTTTAAGACAGCATATAAGTCGCTGATCCGCAGTAAGAGGACATCGTGAGGGATACCGGTACGAACAGCGTCGGTATAATTGAGATACAAGGCTTCGTACTTCGTGACCGACCGTTCCATCCACTGCAATTCTTGAGCTTCGTCTCCGAGCATTCGGTACATCCAAGCGATTCGAACACCGAGCATGGCAAGAATTGCCTCTTTTTGTCCCGTCACTTGCGCCGTATAGAGCGCTAATTTATATAGTTGTAAGGATTGTTCAATCGTTCGCTCCGTTGCTGCGAACGACAACACTGGGAGCGTTGGTAAAATTTGCTCTTCGAGTGTCTGACGCACGTCCGTCCGCAACTTTTCAAACGATTCATGAAAGACGAATCGACAGTGGGAACACTGGATCGGTTCGTACAGATAGGGATTCGATCCTTGGTAATGGACGAAGCCGTCAAAATCCGTCCGCTCGACTCGAATATGACGGGATAGGACACGCTTCGTCTCCGTTTCTTTTAAGCAATAGGTACACTTACATTTTTTTGAATATAATTCAGGCATGGATAATCTCCTCATGTTGTCGGATTAGACAAAGACGTTGACGAGCATGCCTTTGATTTCCCCGACTTGATCTAAAATATCAAGTCGTCTTGATTCTCCGGATAAGACGGTGTCCGTCAATTGCAACAGCTTCGTATCGACTTGTTCGACGACTTTATAAATTTTCGTCCGTCCACGACGATTGAAGCCACGTTTCTCTTCTAGTTGCTGTGACTGATCCAATGCATCCTTCAGGAAGTCCTTGATCTTCTCCTTGTAGCTCTCTAGATTTTCGATTGTATGACTCTCAGCGAGGAGTTGACCGTGCTCTTCGACGAGCAGTAACTTTTGCTGGAGGCGTTCGTAGCCTTTATGTTCTCGTTTATCCTGCATCAAGGCAGAGAAGGTCGTTGATGCCTCGACTTCCCGAGGACCGGACCGAGCTGCTTGAAGCCGTTGGGTTTCTTGAATGCGGCGAATGTCCATAGCTGACACTTCCTTCTTAGTTGAGTAGTTGCAAGACGCCTTGCGGTAATGCGTTCGCTTGCGCAATCATGGCCATACCGGATTGGTTGAGGATGTTGTACTTCGCATACTCCATCATCTCCCGTGCCATATCGGTATCGCGAATCCGTGACTCGGAGGCCGTCAAGTTCTCACGGCTGATACTGAGGACCGAATTCGTTGCTTCAAAGCGGTTTTGGATCGCACCAAGTTTCGCGCGCTGATTCGAAACGTTGTCGATCGCTTTCGTATAGAGTTCGATGGCGGTATTAGCACTCTCACTCGACATGACGCTTAACGCATATTCCGTCGTGCCACTCGTTTCCGTCATGGCGACACCACCCGTTGCTGGAGCAGTCGTCGTACTGATACCGAGCGCCAGCCCACGCATATCTTCGACGGTAACCGAGATACCTTCGTTCGCCCCGGCATTCGTTTGAATAAAGAGGGCGCTTTTCCCTTCAGCGAAGTCACCCGTTAGGATATCTTTGCCGTTGAACTGGGTCGTCTTCGCGATACGTGTCACTTCATTCGTTAACTGGTCGATTTCGGATTGGATCGAAGAACGGTCTTCAGGAGCGAGCGTTCCGTTACTTGCTTGGACAGCGAGTTCACGCATCCGTTGTAAGAGACTATGCGTTTCATTCATGCCGCCTTCTAAGGTCTGCACCATCGAGATGCCGTCGAGAACGTTTTGTTCTGCTTTATCGAGTGCTTGCAAGCGATTCCGCATCTTCTCAGAGATGGCGAGACCAGCTGCATCGTCTGCAGCACGATTAATCTTTTGACCGCTTGATAGTTTATCCATCGTTGTCTTGACATTTAATTGATTCGCTGTCAGGTTACGATACGCCTTTAGTGCTTGGACATTGTTTGAGATTTTCATTCGTATGCCATCCTTTCATATCCTGCATGATGGGCTGCCCGAGCAAGTGGGCGCTTATTTGTACTTGCTGCTTGCCATGTAACTAGCAGTTCTTCAGCAAAGAAAAGTGCTTCCGTGAGTACGTGATGTTCTGTGTAGGCACGCAGCGTCTGTTGACCGAGGTAAAAGTATAATGCTTCGAGTTGGGAGGTGATGATGCCGCCGTCGTCATGCAGTCCTTCCGAGAGCTTCGTCAGTAGCGCGTAGGCTTTTTGAAGACGTTCATTCATGTGATCAAACGCTTTTGCTTCAATCGCCGTGATTGCCTGTTCATACTGGAAAACGAGTCCTTGTAACATTTTTTCCGTCAATTGTTGTGGGGTCATCTGATACAGTTCTTGTTCTGTCATGTCTGTCGTCCTTTCGCGTGGTCCAGTTCTTCGATTAATAAGAGGAGTTCTGCCATGACGTCATAGAGTTGCGGTGGAATCGCGGTCCCAAGGTCGAGATCGAGCAGGTGACCGAGTAACGAGGTATCGTGTTCAACAGCGATTCCGTTGGCGCGAGCTTCCTGCAAGATCCGATCTGCCGCTTGTCCTGTCGCGCGAGCAACGACGACAGGTGCTTGTCCAGATGCTTCATCGTAACGCAGAACGGCAGCAGATTTTCGGTGCTTTAAATCGATTTTCTGGTACATGGCTTCCTCCTTTAAATCCGATAATCGTACCCATTTGGCGTCTCATCCTTTTGCGTAGCAACGTCTGGGCGTTCTTCTTTCGTGAACGGTCGGAACTGAATCCGGACATCCTGATAACCGGTCGCTTCTAAGGCATCCGTCGTCCGTTCGAGAAAAGGTGCGGCAAGTCGCTCGAGAATCGGGAGATCATTTTCGATCGTGATTTGCATTTTTCGGTTGACGGTTTCGACGCGTACGCCGATATCCCCAAGGCGTTTCGTATTCAGCTGGACGTACAACGTATTGTTTTCCCAGTCGATCACTTCATCCGGTCGCTTGTTTTGAAGGTGAACATGAAGACCGGCTGTCGCTTCGACGATTTGGACCGGGAGTGATAACAGAATCTGATTCAACTGTTGTTGATTATCAGGCTTATTGATTTGCTGTTGCGTTGTTAAGAATGACTGAAGCTTCGAAGCCTCCGGGTTGAGAGTCGGAGCAGCGAGCTTCAACTCGGCGCTTTGTAGCTGCAGTGCTTTTTGAATCGTTTCTTGTAAAACTCGCGGACTGTTTTGTTTCGGTTCATACGGTATGAGTTTTGTCGGTGCGTCGTTTGGCGTTCGAGTGCTTGACGCGTTCCATTCCGGTAAATAGGTCGGACGGACGTTCGCTGGTGCGTAGCGGAAGGCTTCAAAGCCCGTTCGGACTTCTTGCAGTAGTACCTTCGCTTCCGTTCCCCGACCGAGGGAAGCGAGTTCAGCGCCTCGTTCGAGCTTAGATAAGAAGTGGATCAACTGTTTTTCATCCCGCATCGTCGTATGCAACATCGCGTCCGTTTGCTGGAACATTTGCTTCAAGCGGTGTGCCGTACTTTCGATGACAGCAACCATTTGCACCGGACGGGACTCGACGAGTGGTTCGATTTGTCGTAGTTGTGACACAATCGTTCGCTGTTGGCTTTTGAAGTCGTTCGTCACCTCCGCTAAGCGAGGGGTCACCTCTCGGACGAGCGTCAGAGCTGAACGCGTCGCAGTTGCGGGCTCGACCGGACTTGCGGCACGCGCCGTCAGACCGATCAATTGCTCACGGACACTCGTCTTCGGCTCAAGTGGAGCTTGCGGGAAGTAAGGTGTCAGTTGTTTTCGGACCGTTTCGACGTCCCCTTGATCAAGCGCTGTAATGAGTTCGGGGCGTTCCTTCGCTGGCAAATGTTCAATGTACTGACGCATATGCAACGGTGTCGCAGCTTCGATATCCCGCTGCGTCGGTAAAGTAGCGCGTGCAACGTCAAGAGCAACGGCTTTTTCAAAAGTCGGTTGGTCGCGTAAGGCGTCGCGTTCCGGAAGGACATCGACGAAGTCTTCTGTCGTCGCTAACAGGCTATCGATCAAGAGTTCTGCTTCCGGTGGAAGGGAATTGTTAGGACGCGAGACGAGTTCAAGGACAAGATCCTTGTAGCTGCCTTGAAGGGCAGTGACCAGTTGGGCGACGACTTCCGGTGTTTGAGGCAACTGACCGCTCGCAAGGAGTTTTGCGACAGCCGGTTTCAGGTCTGCTGGCACGCCTTCGAGTAAAGCAGGATCGACGTTTGACGGAATCGAGACGGCGGACGGTGTTTCAGCGTCAGATCCTGAGACGGTCGGTAGCTGTTCGATCAGATAACCTTCTGCCGTTTGACCTTTTACTTTAAACTGGAAATCACCTGTCGGAACATCTCCAGTGAATGTCATCTCGATTTTATCCCGTCCGACTTGAACGAGCGCCGTATGCGGTCCTGTTTGTTCCAAGACAGTTCCTTTATATGTCTTCGTCTCCGAAAGAACGGTTTGTCCGGCAGGTACCGTCGAACGAGCTGGATTCAACTGGATATTCATCAAACGTCCTCCTTTTTTCAAAATACATCATCTTATTATATATCGGCAGAAACGAAAAAGGGTTGAGCGAAAATATCGCCCAACCTTCGTTTTTTCAAGATTTGATTGCATTAAAGCGTTCCTCTAATGTCATCGCGTTCAATTGTTGATAGCGAGCCATAAGCTCACCTGTTGCTTTCATTTGGTTGCGGACGATGTAAGGAGAGGCGTTCACGGGAAGGATCATGCCATTGCGGGTCTTCAGCTTAGTCTGTCCATCCTCTTCGAGGACATCAATCATATGACTCCAAGCGTACCATTCGCAATCATCACGTTTCGGTGATTTGGTAGGGAAAAAGACGAGGCCGAGTGACGGTTCGATGACAATCGGGACTTTTCCTTTCACGGATGCGACACGTTTTGCGGTGACGATCCGTTCCTCAATAGAACTATTGTACTGCCTGCACGATAATTGCAACAGTTGATACGGTCGAAGTGGCGTCATGATGGTAGAACCATCTTCTAGCACGATGATGGACTGCTTCATCATGTCGTAGCAAGGTAAGATTGCTACGGTCCGCTTCGTGATTCGATACTTTTCATCATTATGGAATGGTCGCATGTCGACTACATCCTCCTCAAATGGGACAATGGATAAAACAGGTAATTACTAACGATATAATACAATATTACAAATGTAATGACAATGTAATTTTTTGAAATATAGAACAATGTCTTGGTGGAAATTGATAATTACGTGGTAATGGTTTCTAAATAATCAGAATTTTTAATTGTCAATAATTCCTTCTTTTGATAGACTAATTCGTGAGAGCTTGCTCTCGTACTCTGGTTTGCGAAGGGAACGTGAATTCGAATGGAACAAGGTAAAGTCAAATGGTTTAATGCTGAAAAGGGTTATGGATTCATCGAAACGTCTGACGCGAAAGACGTCTTCGTACACTTCTCAGCGATTCAAGTCGATGGCTACAAATCACTTGAAGAAGGCGAAGAAGTGGAATTTGAAATCGTTGAAGGCGATCGTGGTCCACAAGCTGCGAACGTTTCAAAGATCTAATCCAATAGCAGCCGCCACCGTTTTTAGGCCATCCGCCTAAAAGCGGTTTTTGTTTTGAATCCATTTGAAACGGGTATATACGTTAACATCAACATGCTTCAATATTATCGTACGCTAAGAATCGAAGTGAACGTTCATGAGAATGTCATCGTTTTCATGGTCTTCCTTCACTTATCGTGCTATAATAAAAACGAACCAAAGAATTTCGAATATTCAGAAGGAAACGACTGGATCATCTCGAATTCATAGGTTCAACCGGTTACTTAAGGAGGAGTTTACATGATCTACAACATTCGCGGTGAAAACTTGGACGTCACAGATGCTCTCAAGGATTACGTCGAGAAAAAGCTTGAAAAGTTAACTCGTTATTTTACAACTCCTACGGAAGCGCAAACGGCTTATGTCAATCTCAAAGTCAACAATGAGAAGCAAAAAGTCGAAGTGACGATTCCAATGCCAAACCTCTTGCTCCGCGCAGAGGATATCAATGGCGATATGTATGCAGCCATCGACCTCGTCGTCGATAAGCTCGAACGTCAAATCCGGAAACACAAAACGAAGTTGAACCGGAGAGGACGCGCTAAAGAAGGCGGCATCGGAGAGTACTTCAAAACGCTCGAAGGACCGGAAGCGGAAGCGCCAGTCTATGAAGAGGACGAGGCAGAACTCGAACTCGTTCGGACGAAGCGTTTCACACTCAAACCAATGGACACGGAAGAAGCGATTCTTCAGATGGACATGCTCGGACACGCATTCTTCGTCTTCTCAGACGCAGAAACGGGCAACACGAACGTCGTCTACCGTCGTAAGGATGGTCGTTACGGTTTGATTGAACCAGAATAATGAATGTAACAGGGACTCGCTCTTACGGGCGAGTCCCTTTTTGATATGATGGAAAACTATTTTTAAACACGATACGTGTGCTCTATGACGAAAGACCGAGACCGCTACTCGGTCCGCTTGTTGAAATTTGACGTCGTATTCGGTACACTGAATAAAGGAAAAATCTCGGAATTCTGTTCGTTCAAAGAATCGTTCGAAGTAAGGGGACTGTAAGGCATGGCTAATTTTCTAAAAGAATTATTTGCACCAACGAAACGTGTCCTGAAGAAAGCCGAAAAAGCAGCAGACGCTGTGGAAGCATTCGAGACACAAATCGGTGCATTATCGGATCAAGAACTCGAAGGAAAAGTCGTTGAATTCCGTGAGCGTCTCGCTAACGGAGAAGACTTAGATGATATTTTACCGGAAGCTTTCGCGGTCTGTCGCGAAGTGTCAACACGCGTTCTCGGCATGCGCCACTACCGCGTTCAGTTGATCGGTGGATATGTCCTGCATAACGGGGATATCGCCGAAATGAAGACCGGGGAAGGTAAGACACTCGTCGCAACACTCCCTGTTTATTTGAATGCCCTCGCTGGCAACGGCGTTCACGTCGTTACCGTCAACGAATATCTTGCAAAACGTGACCGTGACATCATGGAACCTCTTTATGCGGCCCTTGGTCTATCGGTCGGCTTGAACCTCTCAAGCATGTCGCGTCAGGAAAAACAAGCAGCCTACAGTTGTGACATCACGTACGGAACGAACAATGAGTTCGGTTTCGACTACTTGCGTGACAACATGGTCCTGTATAAAGAAGACCGTGTACAACGACCGCTCCATTACGCTGTCGTCGATGAAGTCGACTCAATCCTCGTCGATGAAGCGCGGACACCGCTCATCATCTCAGGGTCTGCCGAGAAATCGACAGCGCTCTATTCGCAAGCCGATGCATTCGCGAAAATCATGAAAGCAGATGAAGACTACACCGTCGACATCAAGACGAAGAGTGTCCTGTTGACGGAGCAAGGAATTGACCGCGCTGAGAAATATTTCGGCATTGATAACCTGTTTGGTCTTGAGCACGTCTCACTTAACCATCACTTGAGCCTCGCGCTTCGGGCGAACGCCGTCATGCATCGCGACGTCGACTATATGGTCCGCGAAGACGAAGTCATGATCATCGACCAATTCACGGGTCGTGTCATGGAAGGTCGTCGTTACTCAGAAGGTCTGCACCAAGCGATCGAAGCGAAGGAAGGCGTCGAGATTCAACGCGAATCGATGACCCTTGCGACGATCACGTACCAAAACTTCTTCCGAATGTATACGAAGCTTGCCGGGATGACGGGTACAGCGAAGACAGAGGAAGAAGAGTTCCGTAACATCTACAACATGCACGTCGTACCGGTTCCGACGAACAAACCAGTCGTCCGAAACGATATGCCGGACTTAATCTTCAAGACGATGAACGGGAAGTTCGCTGCCGTCGCAGACGAAATCGAACGTGCCCACCGCGAAGGACAGCCTGTCCTAGTCGGTACGGTTGCCGTTGAGACGTCGGAGTTACTCAGTAACATCCTCAAGAAACGTGGCATTCGTCACGAAGTCTTGAACGCGAAAAACCACGCACGTGAAGCGGAAATCATCGAGAACGCTGGTCAAGCGAACTCGGTCACGATCGCAACGAACATGGCCGGTCGTGGTACCGACATCAAGCTTGGTGAAGGTGTCTTAGATAAAGGTGGTCTCTTCATCCTCGGGACAGAACGTCACGAATCACGCCGTATTGATAACCAGCTCCGTGGTCGTGCCGGTCGTCAAGGGGACCCAGGGGCATCACAATTCTATCTGTCACTCGAAGATGAGTTGATGCGTCGTTTCGGTTCCGACTCACTGCAATCTATGATGGATCGTCTCGGAATGGATGATTCACAACCAATCGAGAGCCGGATGGTGTCTCGTGCCGTTGAATCGGCTCAAAAACGCGTCGAAGGAAACAACTTTGATGCGCGGAAACAAGTCCTCGGCTACGATAACGTCATGGCGGACCAACGGAAAGTCATGTACGCGGACCGGGCAGCGATTCTCGATGCGGGTTCCGTGTCAGATATCGTCCGTCCGATGATCGAGCAGACGATCGAAGCAGGCGTCCATCAGTACACGCCGGTCGAGTTCGTCCCGGAAGAGTGGAGCATCGGTGCACTTGCGGAGTGGGCAAACCAGACGCTTGCGATCGAAGAGAAGGTCACGGAAAGCGACCTCTTCGGAAAAGAACGTGAAGAGATCATCGAGTTGCTTAAAGAGCGGACATTCGCGCACTACGAGCACAAACGGTCAGAAGTCCCAGCCGAAGCATTCGATGAGTTCGAAAAAGTCATCGTTCTTCGTGCCGTTGACCAACACTGGATGAACCATATCGATCAAATGGATCAACTCCGTGAAGGGATTCACCTCCGGGCATACGGTCAAAACGACCCGCTCCGTGAATACCAATCGGAAGGTTCGATGATGTTTGATGCGATGAACGCTGCGATCGCAGAAGAAGTGACACAATTCGTCCTTCGGGCAGATCTTGATCCAAACCTCAAACGCGAAAAAGTCGTCCAAGACGAAGTCGCCGTTTCGGGTAAGGAAGACAAAGCGGTCAAGAAAAAACCGGTCCGGAAAAATCCAAACGATCAAATCGGACGCAACGATCCGTGCTGGTGTGGATCCGGTAAGAAATATAAGAACTGTCACGGCCGTCAGGCATAAGTGATGAATCGACTGAAAGAGAGGCAGGAGATTCCTGCCTCTTTTCACGGAAAGAGAAGGTGGAACACATGGAATTAGCAGAAATTCGCAACACCGCCGAGTGGATGGAAAAGAAACTCGACGAATATAAGGCATCACTCGACCTCGAGTCGAAGATTGCCCGAATCGAAGAACTTGAAAACGAGATGACGTACCCAGACTTCTGGAACAACCAAGAATCGGCACAAAAAGTCATCGATGAGTCGAACGGCTTAAAAGCGATGGTCGATAAATACAAAGAACTCGAAGCAGGTCACGAGAACGTCGCTTTGACGTACGAATTGATCAAGGAAGAGCCGGATGCGGATCTTCAAGAAGAGCTCGAGTCAGAACTTGGCGACCTCAAGAAGAAGTTCGAAGACTTCGAACTCCAAATTCTCTTAAACGGCGAGTATGACGCAAACAACGCGATCCTCGAGTTACACCCAGGTGCGGGTGGCACCGAGTCGCAAGACTGGGCATCGATGTTACTACGGATGTACCAACGTTTCTGCGACAAGCAAGGCTGGAAAGTCGAAACGATGGACTACCAACCGGGTGATGAAGCAGGTGTTAAATCGGTCACGCTCCGTATTCAAGGGCACAATGCCTATGGATACTTAAAAGCTGAAAAAGGGATCCATCGTTTAGTCCGGATCTCACCGTTTGACTCGTCAGGTCGCCGTCATACATCGTTCGTCTCGTGTGACGTCATGCCGGAATTCAACGATGACATCGACATCGAAGTCCGTACGGAAGATTTACGGATCGATACGTACCGTGCCTCTGGTGCCGGTGGGCAGCACATCAATACGACAGACTCGGCTGTCCGGATCACCCACGTTCCGACAGGCGTCGTCGTCTCTTGTCAACAAGAACGGTCGCAAATCAAAAACCGTGAAGCGGCGATGAAGATGTTGAAAGCGAAACTCTACCAACGCGAAATCGAAGAGCAACAAAAGAAACTCGACGAAATCCGTGGTGAAAAATCGGATATCGCATGGGGTAGCCAAATTCGTTCGTACGTCTTCCACCCATACAGCATGGTCAAGGATCACCGTACGAACTATGAAGTCGGGAACACGCAAGGGGCAATGGATGGCGACATCATGGGCTTCATCGATGCGTACCTCCGTCTCATGAATATGTAAGACAACCAACCAGTCGGACGATGTTCGACTGGTTTTTTGACCGTCAAAGGGGGAACAGTAATGCAGGAGCAAAGTCGGATCAACAAACAAGCGTGGGAGTACCGGGCATATGAATTTTGGGAAAAGCGTGACGGAACACCGGCAGAATATGCTGCGATCATCAAACAAGATCCAGCCGCATGTTTGAAGAAACATCGTCGTCATTTCGAAGACGTCGCCGGGAAGACGATCGCGAACATCTGTGGTTCGAACGGACGCAAGGCGGTGCCGTTAGCGTTACTCGGAGCAGACGTCACCGTGTTCGATATTTCAGAGGAGAATGCCAAGTACGCGCTTGAACTAGCGCACCATGCTGAGACATCAATCAACTATGTCGTCGGGGATCTCTACGCGATCGATCTTGAACGATATCGCAATACGTTTGACCTCCTCTACTTAGAAGGCGGGATTTTGCATTACTTTGCGGATCTCGAGCGTTTTCTGCAGATTTTGTTTACGATCTTGCGACCCGGTGGGCAGTTGATCCTTAGCGATTTTCATCCGGTCGGCCGCTGGATCGATGCGGATTTGACGTATCGACCGCGTTATTTCGATCAAGCGTTGCAATCAGGCGATTTGGCGTATAAGACGCACTTTACGGACGCGGAACAAACCGATTTTCCGGACGTCTCCGTCCGTTACTTTACGCTGAGTGAGATTTTAAACGGCGTCATCGCAACACGTTTCACATTAGAACGATTCGACGAGCATCGTGGCTGGAACGGTGAGAACATCCCGTCCGAGTTCACGCTACTCGCAATGAAACCACTCGAAGGGAGCAATAGCTGATGATTATCCGTAAAGAAGGCTTCAAGGATGCAGCGGGAATCCGGCTTGTCCATGAGGCAGCGTTCGAACAACCGAACGAAGCGAACCTCGTGGATGCGTTACGCGAGGACGAAGCGGCGCAACCGGTCTTTGGTCGCGTCGCGATGACCGACAAAGGAGAAATCGTCGGTCATGTCCTCTTGAGCCGAATCCATATCGGTGACATCCCGTCACTTGCCTTAGCGCCGGTCGGTGTGTTGCCGGCTTGGCAACGAAAGGGCATCGGTTCTGAGTTGATCCGCCAGGTGATCGAGGATGCACGGGATGCCGGTGAATCACATATCGTCGTGCTTGGTCACGACAGCTACTATCCACAGTTTGGTTTCGAACGGGCGATCGACTACGGTATTGAGCCACCGTTCCCCGTTCCGCCAGAAGTCTTTCTCGTCCTTGCCCTCGAACGGAATGGGTTGCGTGGCGTCAGCGGCATCGTCCGCTACAGTCCGCCCTTTAGTGCGGTATAAAGGGAACACTGTGAGTTGTTCCGCCTCTCTAGTCGTTGTCTGACTTTTCCGCTAAAATGAAACACGAGAATCAATCGATAAGGGGAAATGGAATGTCATGACATCGACACGTCAGGAAGTCGTGCGCGATTATGCGTATTTGTTAATCGGGTCCTTGTTCGTCGCAAGTGCCTTTAGTTTATTTTTAGCACCGAATCAACTCGCTTCAGGAGGCGTTAGTGGCTTATCGATCGTCTTGAACGATCTGTTCGGGATCTCACCCGGCTTGTTCCAACTCGTCGCGAACATCGTCTTGCTCGCGATCGGGTGGATGATCCTCGGGATGGGTTTTGGCGTCAAATCACTCGTCGGGTCGATCTTTTTACCGGTCGTCATCCTCGTCTACGAGCGGTTCGATGTTCCGGCTGCGACGATGAATCCGATGCTTGCCGCGATCTTCGGTGGTGCCGGTGTCGGGATCGGACTCGGTCTGATCTTCCGGGGACGTGCCTCGACCGGGGGAATGGATTTGATTGCGCAAATTTTGCACCGTTTCACAAAATTGCCACTCCATCTCTGTATCGCCTTGCTCGACGGAACGATCGTCATCAGTGCAGCGACAATCTTCTCGCTTGAGATCGGACTGTACGCGCTCGTCGCCTTGTTCATCACGATCAAGATGATCGACGTCGTCCAACTCGGGATCACGAACGACAAGCTCGCCTATATCATTTCCGATCAACGGGAAGCGTTAGTGAAGGAAATCTTTGAGACTCTCGATCGCGGAGCGACGGAGATCGAGGCAGCGGGTGCGTTTACGCGGACACGGAAACCGATGCTGATGGTCGTCGTCCGCCAAGGAGAGATCACAACGCTTAAAGAGATCGTCAAACACATCGACCCGTCGGCGTTCCTTGTCGTCAGTGAAGCGCATGAAGTTCTCGGACTCGGTTTTACGGACGACAAACGCTACCGGAATGTGCCGTAATTGTTCCAAACTCGTGAAGTTTTTGTGAAATCATGCTTAACTCTTCTGCATAACGGTTATACTCTAACTAGGATCAGAAGCGTTTACTTAGATACTTACAAGAGGGGGATATCCGGATGAAGCTGAAAAACTTGTTACTCGCGTTAGGGTTAGGCACGACGCTTGCACTCGCAGCATGTGGTGGTAGTGACGACTCCAGCTCTAGCGATTCGTCAAGTACGAAGGAAGAGTCGACGATGAACGATGATTCGTCGAAGACGGAAACAGCTGTTGATGCGGAAAAAATCTTCGCGAACAACTGTGCATCGTGTCACGGGAACAACCTTGAAGGAAATGTCGGACCAAATCTGACGAAGGTCGGCTCGAAATACTCTTCAGAAGAGATTCAAGAGATCATCAAGAACGGGAAAGGGCAAATGCCGGCTGGAATCCTCAAAGAGGATGAAGAAATCGTTGCCGTTGCTGACTGGCTCGCGGATAAAAAGTAATTATGGGATATGATGGGGTATGAGATGACAGACACGACATGTGTTCGTCATCTCGTACCTCTTTTTTATGGTATCATCGCTTGAAATGACATTTGATTGTAATGTGCGTTCAATTTCGTCCCTGTTATAATGGTGGTCGGTGGGTTTTTAGACCTATCCATTCAGCATCAGTAAATAAGTAAGGATGTGAAGTACGTGATCAAGATGCAACGAATCAGTAAGATTTATCCGAACGGCGTCACGGCACTCCGTGAGGTCGATTTGACGATTGATCAAGGCGAATTCGTCTATATCGTCGGTCCGTCGGGTGCGGGTAAGTCAACATTCATGAAAATGATGTACCGCGAAGAGAAACCAACGAGCGGTTCATTTTTATTTAAAGGAATCGAAGTCGGTAAGTTGAAGAACCGTCAAATCCCCGAACTTCGTCGCCAAATCGGCGTCATCTTCCAAGATTTCAAACTACTCCCGTCATTGACGGTTTATGAAAATGTCGCCTTCGCATTAGAGGTCGTAGGAGAAGACAAGTCACAAATCCGCCAGAAGGTGCTCGAGGTACTCGATCTCGTCAAGCTCAAGCATAAGGAACGGAACTATCCGGATGAATTATCTGGGGGCGAACAACAACGAATCTCGATCGCGAGAGCCATCGTCAATCGTCCGTCACTCGTAATCGCCGATGAACCGACAGGAAACTTGGACCCGGATACTGCATGGGAGATCATGGAAGTGTTCGAAGAGATCTATCGCCGTGGGACAACGGTCGTAATGGCGACACACAACCGAGACATCGTCAACAAGATGCGTCATCGTGTCTTAGCGATTGACGGTGGAAAAATCGTCCGAGACGAAGAGAAAGGAATGTACGGCTATGAAGTTTAATGGATTCCGTCATTTACGGGAAGGGGCAAAAGGTCTCGTCCGGAACGGCTGGATGACATTCGCTTCAGTCAGTGCCGTTACCGTCACACTACTTCTCGTAGGAATATTCGCAATGCTCATGTTCAACGTCAACAAGATTTCTGATAACGTCGAAAAAGACGTCGAGATCCAAGTCTTCGTCGAACGGGAAGCAGACCAAGCAAAAATTGATTCAGTTGGCGATTCATTGAAGCAATTACCGGGTGTCGCCTCTGTCCGTTATAGTTCGAAAGAAGAAGAACTGGACCGCTTCAAGGAGCAACTTGGCGAAGGTTCACAAGCGTATCGGTCTGTTGAAAAAGATAACCCGCTTCACGATCGATACATCGTCAAAGCTACCTCACCAAAAGAGACAGAAACACTTGCAAATTCCATCAATAAAATGGAAAATATAGATAGTGTCGAATATGGTAAGGACTATGTTAAAAAGATGTTTAACTTCCTTGAAGGAGTTCGGATCGGTGGAATCATCCTGATCGTCGGTTTGACGTTCATGGCGATGTTCCTCATTTCGAATACGATCAAAGTCACGATCTTCTCCCGTCGTCGGGAAATCGAGATCATGCGTCTCGTAGGAGCGAAAAACGGATTCATCCGTGCACCGTTCTTCGTTGAAGGGTTGTTGATGGGGATATTGGGTGCGATCATCCCAATTGTCGTTGTCTACTTTGGTTATGAAGCCTCGTATAATGTGATTCAACCTCAACTGGCAACGATTAACGAAGGAATCTTCTCACTGATTCCGCCAGGACAATTATCACTAGAGGTCGTCTTAATCTTACTCGGTCTCGGTGCATTCATCGGTGTCTGGGGATCGACAACTTCACTCGGTCGTTTCTTGAAGATTTAATCGATTCATTTAAAAATAAAATAGAGGAGAGATGCTTCTCATGAAAGTCCGATTCTATTCTGTCGTCCTGAGCTTAGCTTTGATTGGAACTAGCGTGTCCGTTCATGCCACGTCGAAAGAAGATTTGTTGAAGGAACAACAGGAGGTCGAAAGCCGTCTAAAAGAGACGGAACGATCACAGAATCAGACATCAGAGAAGTTGATCTTGACGAAACAGCAGCGCAAGGAAGCCCGTGCGCAACTGGATGAAGTCAACAGCCGTTTGGATGATTTAGCGCGTAAGATAGCCGATCAACAAGCGGCTGTTGTTGCATCTAAGGAACGATTACGTCTGACGGAAGAAGCCATTTCCGAAACGTTGAAGGAATTACATCAACAAGAAGATTTACTAGGCAGTCGCTTACGTGCCGTCCAGCAAAAAGGAGACGTTACCTACATCGAGGTCTTGCTTGACGCGAAAGACTTCGGTGATTTGATTTCGCGCTTCAGCACAGTCAGTGAGATCATGAAGCAAGATGATGATGTCCTGCAAACATATAAGACGAACGTCAGCCAGTTGAACGAACAGCGATCCGAGCAAGCGTTGTTGCTCGAAAGTCTGAAGCGGGAGCAACGGAAATTACTTGTCCTTCAGACGCAAATCATCTCAGAATCGGAGTTGAAGCGAAAGCTGGTCGTCCAGTTGAACACGAAGGTAAAAGCGTTGCAACAAGAGCAGTTCTCAAAAGCTGAAGAAGCAGAAATTCTCGCTGATCAGCGACAGTTGATTCAAAATGAACTGGCTGCACTGAAAGAAGCAGAACGAAAAGCAAAAGAAGAAGCAAAGCGACGGGCAATCGAGGCAGCACGTCAAGCCGAAGCGAAGCGAGTAGCGGAAGCCAAACGGCAAGCAGAAGCTGCGCGTGCTGCTGCAGCGAAACAACAGGAAGCGGATGCTGAGAAAACGAAGCCACCCGTCCCTGAAGTCGAAGTACCTTCTGAAACACCTGATACACCAGCAGACGTCGATTCGAATCGTCCGTTCCATTTACCGGTGCAAGGCTATGTCTCATCACCGTTCGGTCCACGAAACAATCCGTTGACTGGAAAGCCGGAGATCCATAAGGGAATCGATCTCGTCAATGCGAAAGGGACACCGATTCATGCGGCAGCCGGAGGAATTGTTTTGCGTGCAGGCAGTGCGACGGGGTACGGCAATGTCGTCATGGTAACTCATTTAATTGATGATCAGGTCTATACGACCGTTTATGCCCACCTGGAGTCAATCGATGTCAAAGCCGGTCAAACGGTCATGCCGGGTCAAACCGTCGGCACACTTGGATCAACCGGCTGGTCGACAGGACCGCATCTGCATTTCGAATTGCATAAGGGAGAGTGGGCTGCCGGTCAACCGAATGCAGTCGATCCGGCACCGTACATCTTTTGACATCCCATAGAATACTGAAAAGATAGGGTAACCTATCTTTTTTTGCTATACTGAAAAAAATAAGGCGTTTTTTAACGGAAGTGGGGAATCAAGCGTGAAAAAATCTACAACAGCAGTCATCGCGGTCAGTACCTTCGGGCTTGGTTTAGGGGCAGGCGCTGTCGGGATGTTAGCGGCGGGAGGAACGGATTCTGTCTCGACGTCATCGTCGTCTGCGAATGCGACGGGTGATTGGAAAAAAGTTGATCAGGTCCGTCAAATGATCGAACAGAACTATCTAGAGGACGTAACGGATAAAGAACTGCTGGACGGTGCATTATCCGGTATGGCGGAAGTGCTTGACGATCCGTATTCCGTCTATATGGATGAGTCGGAGACAGCATCGTTCAATACGAATCTATCGTCTTCATTTGAAGGGATCGGTGCGACACTGGAACAAAAAGGCGAGTCGATCGTTATCGTCTCACCGATTAAGGGATCACCCGCTGAAAAAGCCGGGATCAAACCGGGTGACGTCATCTTAAAAATCGACGGCAAGTCGACGAAAGGGCAAAAGACGGATCAGGCGGTCAAGAAAATCCGTGGTGAAAAAGGAACGAACGTCGTCCTGACGATTCAACGTAGCGGTCAAGACGCGATGGACATCACGATCAAACGGGATACGATTCCGATTGAGACGGTCTATACGTCGACCGAGGACGTCAACGGGAAGAAGATTGGTGTCTTGCAAGTGACACAGTTCTCAGAACCGACGGCTAAAGAGTTCGAGAAGGGGCTCGCGAAACTCGAGAGTCAGAATATCGATGGACTCGTCATCGATGTTCGCGGAAATCCGGGTGGTCTTTTGACGGCTGTCTCAAGCATGATTGCACCGTTTATTCCGAAGGACGTTCCGATTTATCAAGTCGAGAACAATAAGGGAGAGCGTCAGCAGGAATTCGGGAAGGCAGACGAGAAGAAACCGTATAACATCGTCGTGCTCGAAGACGGCGGATCAGCGTCCGCGTCCGAGATTCTGGCAGCCGGTCTAAAGGAAGGTGCCGGGGCTGAGGTCGTCGGTACGAAATCGTTCGGTAAAGGCATCGTCCAAAGTGCCTATGACTTGAAGGACGGTAGCGATTTGAAGTTAACGACGAACAAATGGCTGACACCGGACGGCAACTGGATTCATAAAAAAGGCGTTAAGCCGACGATTGAAGTCAAGCAACCGGCGTACTTCAACGTCACGAAGATCCTGACTGATCAAAAGTCACTCACAGTCGGCGATTATGGAAAATCAGTCGAAAATGCTCACCTCGTTCTCGAAGCAATCGGTTTCGAGCCAAAAGGACAAAATGGGTATTTCGGTGACACGATGAAGCAAGCCGTCGAAGCCTTGCAAAAGGATGCGAAGCTTGATGTCACTGGAAAAATCGATCAGCAGACAGCGGGTGAGATGGAGACGCGTCTCCTGAAGAAACTCGAGGACGATAAGAATGACGTCCAGCGGAAAAAAGCACTCGAGGTCGCTGCTCAATAATAAGGAATGGAAAGAGGTCTGAATGCGCGTGGAATTACTCGATGAAATTGGTTGGACCGCGATTAGTCTCATCGCCAGTCCGACCTTGTGGTTAGCACTCCTTGTCAGTTGGGTCATCGGCATCCGGCGTGTTAAACGGGAACGTGGACTATTTCGCTCCCGGACACACGGTAAACGAAGCGATGTCCTCGAAACACTTTTACCTGGGTTACTAATTGGTCTCGTCTTATCCGTCGTCAGCGGCTGGCTCGGATTGACGCTGACGCCGCAATACGCTCTGTTGTTACTCGGACTCTCGAGCGTCCTGTTGTTGGTCGGGATTGTCCGCTTGAACGTACCGCTTTGGCCGATCGTCTTGCTTGGACTTGCCGGCTGGTTTCTAATGGATGCACGTCTTGATCCGGTTCGAGCGGTTGATCCGAAAATGATTTTATTGCTTGCGACGTTAACGCTCGTCGCGGAATGTCTACTCGTCTGGTGGCGCGGAAAGCGACGCCTGTCACCGTCACTTGTCGTCTCGAAGCGTGGTCGCTTCATCGGTGGGTTGTCAGCGAATAAACTTTGGCTATTGCCTTTGCTCGTCTTTGTTCCGGGCGACGTGCTTGAAGCTTGGTGGCCACGTTACAGCTTCCCAGAGCTCGTTCCGATCGTGCTTTGGTTACCGATCGGCTTCAGCTTCCTCTTTACGGGTAAGTTGCCGAAAGAATTGATGCGTCCGCTCGTTCAAGGACGTTTGATCACGAGTCTCGTCGCGATTCTACTGACGGTTCTTGCATACGTCACCGGACAAGCTGAATGGCTGTACGGAATCGTCTTGTTGCTCGTCCTGCATATCCTATTGCATCAGCGGGTCAAACGCTTGAACCGGGCACAGACCCCATTGTTCCTCAATGGAACGCGTGGTGCCGTCATTCTTGGAACGCTACCTGATAAACCAGCTGCTGAGATGGGCTTGATTCCGGGCGAAGCGATTTATAAAGTCAATGGTGAGAAGGTCGATTCGGAAACATCTTTCTACGAAGCCATCCAAAAACACAAACCGTATCTGCGTCTTGAAGTCATGAACCATAACGGCGACATCCGGTTTGCGCAACGTGCCTTCTATGAACAAGATCATCATGAGCTCGGTATCCTGTTCGTCAACGAGCCGGTCCATGGTCGCACTAAAGTGCGGTCCTTGCATTAAATTAGTACATCCCTGTCACGGAACAGCCGTGACAGGGATTTTTTTTGTCGGCAGAAAAATCGAGGATCAACACTCGAAGCAAAAAGAAACTTTTGCATTTTCGAAAAAAAGGGTAACTTCCTAAAAGGAGCACTTCATAATCGAATGTTTGTTCGTAAAGTGGTACAATAAAAATAGATTTTTTACGTGATGAGGGGGAAGCAAACGATGGATTTTGAACTCGTTTCACCATTTGAGCCAGGCGGTGATCAGCCGACGGCAATCGAAAAATTGGTGACTGGGCTAAAACAAGGCGAACGACATCAGACGTTGCTTGGGGCGACCGGTACCGGGAAGACGTTCACGGTCTCGAACGTCATCAAGGAAATCAAGAAACCGACGCTCGTCCTTGCCCATAACAAAACACTAGCGGGACAACTCTACTCGGAGTTTAAGGAATTCTTCCCGAACAATGCGGTCGAATACTTCGTTAGTTTTTATGATTATTATCAACCGGAAGCATATGTTCCATCAACGGATACGTTCATTGAGAAGGACTCTTCGATCAACGATGAGATTGATAAACTACGTCACTCGGCGACGTCCGCCCTGTTCGAACGGGAGGACGTCTTGATCGTTGCTTCTGTTTCGTGTATCTATGGTCTTGGTAACCCGGAAGAGTACAATAACCACGTCTTGTCACTGCGTGTCGGCAATGAGATGGGACGTAACGAGATGCTCCGTCGTCTAATCGACATCCAGTATGAGCGTAACGACATCGACTTCCAGCGCGGACGGTTCCGCGTCCGCGGAGACGTCGTCGAAATCTTCCCGGCGTCACGCGACGAACAGTGTGTTCGAGTCGAGTTCTTCGGTGACGAGATCGAACGGATTCGTGACATGGATCCGCTGACAGGTGAGATCGTTGCGGACCGCGAGCACATCTCGATCTTCCCGGCGTCCCACTTCGTGACGGGGGATACCCGTCTGCAGAAGGCGATCGCGAACATCGAGAAGGAACTAGAGGTCCAGCTTGCGAAGTTGCGTGAAGACAACCAGTTGCTCGAAGCGCAACGGCTCGAACAACGGACGAATTACGACCTTGAGATGATGCGCGAGATGGGCTATTGTTCCGGAATCGAGAACTATTCACGTCACTTGAACTTGATGCCGGAAGGGGCAACACCGTATACGTTGCTTGATTACTTCCCGAAGGACTTCTTACTCGTTGCCGATGAGTCGCACGTCACGCTGCCGCAAATTCGCGGGATGTATAACGGAGACCAGGCGCGGAAACAAGTCCTCGTCGATCACGGCTTCCGTCTTCCGTCGGCAAAAGACAACCGTCCGTTACGATTCGAGGAGTTCGAGGAGAAAGTCAGTCAGGCGATCTATATCTCGGCGACACCAGGACCGTATGAACTCGAACATTCAAAAGAGATGGTCGAGCAAATCATCCGTCCGACTGGTCTCGTCGATCCGACGATCGAGATTCATCCGATCACGGGACAAATCGATTACTTGATGGATAACATCCGTGACCGGGTCGCGAAGAACGAACGTGTTCTCGTGACGACACTGACGAAGAAGATGGCAGAAGATTTAACTGATTACTTGAAAGAGAACGGTGTTAAGGTCAACTATATGCACTCGGAGATCAAGACGCTGGAACGGATTGAAATCATCCGTGACTTGCGGCTTGGGAAATACGATGTCCTCGTCGGGATCAACTTGTTACGAGAAGGACTCGATATTCCGGAAGTCTCACTCGTGACGATTCTCGATGCCGATAAGGAAGGCTTCCTCCGTTCGGACCGTTCGCTGATTCAAACGATTGGTCGGGCGGCGCGGAACGCGGAAGGACACGTCATCTTGTTTGCCGATAAAGTCACCGATTCGATGCAACGCGCAATCGATGAGACGGAACGCCGTCGCGCGATCCAGATGGCGTTCAACGAAGAACATGGCATCACGCCGCAGACGATCAAAAAAGACGTCCGTGGTGTCATCAGTACGACGATCGAGAGCGACGATACCGTCGAAAAACTCGAGAAGTTCAACAAACTCAAAAAACCGGAGCGCGAAACGTTGCTTGAACAGCTTGACCAAGAGATGCGTCAAGCGGCGAAAGACATGCAGTTCGAACGAGCTGCTGAGCTCCGCGACCTCATATTAGAATTGAAAGCAGGTGCCTAAGTTGGGAGAAAAGAAGAATCAGATTATCATCAAAGGCGCTCGCGTCAATAATCTACAAAACATCGATGTCGAAATTCCCCGCGATCAGCTCGTCGTCTTGACGGGCTTGTCCGGGTCAGGGAAATCGTCGCTTGCCTTCGACACGATTTACGCGGAAGGACAACGACGTTATGTCGAAAGTTTATCAGCCTATGCCCGTCAGTTCCTCGGACAGATGGATAAACCGGATGTCGACACGATCGAAGGACTGAGTCCAGCAATTTCAATCGACCAGAAGACGACGAGTAAAAACCCACGGTCGACGGTCGGAACGGTCACAGAAATCTATGATTATCTGCGTCTATTGTACGCACGAATTGGTAAACCGATTTGTCCAAATCACGGAATCGAGATTTCGAGCCAGACGATCAGTCAGATGGTCGACCAAGTGATGGAGTTACCGGAGCGGACGCGTCTGCAAATTCTCGCGCCAATCGTTTCCGGACGAAAAGGAACGCACGTCAAGGTGCTCGACGATTTGAAGAAGGAAGGCTTCGTCCGCGTTCGTGTCAACGGAGAGACGATGGATCTCGCTGAAGAGATCACGCTTGAGAAAAACAAGAAACACTCGATCGAAGTCGTCGTCGACCGTGTCGTCGTGCGACCAGATGTCGAAGCCCGTCTTGCGGATTCACTGGAGACTGCACTTCGCCTCGCGGACGGTCGGGTCATCGTCGATACGATGGATGGCAACGAATTATTGTTCAGTGAACATCATGCTTGTCCGATCTGTGGCTTTTCGATCGGCGAACTCGAACCACGGATGTTCTCGTTCAACTCACCGTTTGGTGCTTGTACGTCATGTGACGGTCTCGGAACGAAGCTTGAGGTCGATGTTGATCTCGTCGTGCCGCATCCTGATAAGTCATTGAACGAAGGGGCAATCGTAGCGTGGGAACCGACAAGCTCGCAGTATTATCCACAATTGCTCAAAGCGGTCTGTGACCACTTTAAGATCGATATGGATACACCATTCGAACAGTTGTCAGAAGAACACCGTGAAACGATCTTGAACGGAAACACGAAGGAAGAGATCCACTTCCGGTATGAGAACGACTTCGGGATGGTCCGAAATACGAATCTCTACTTCGAAGGGGTCCTCAATAACTTACAGCGTCGCTTCAAGGAGACATCGTCTGATTATATCCGGGAACAGATGGAAGGCTATATGGCGAAGAAAGCATGTCCGACGTGTAAAGGACATCGCTTGAAACGGGAATCGCTCGCCGTCAAAGTATCTGACCACCATATCGGTGAAGTGACGAAGATGTCTGTCAAACAAGCGGTCATGTTCTTCGACGAACTGCCGGAGAAATTAAGTGAGAAGGATCAGACGATTTCGCGGATGATCGTCCGTGAGATTCACGAACGGGCGTCGTTCCTTGAGAACGTCGGTCTCGATTACCTGACGATCTCACGCGCAGCGGGGACGTTATCCGGTGGAGAAGCGCAACGGATTCGTCTTGCGACACAAATTGGTTCGCGTCTGACGGGCGTCCTCTACGTTCTCGATGAACCATCGATTGGCTTACACCAACGCGATAATGATCGTCTGATCAATACGCTGAAGGCGATGCGTGATCTCGGCAACACGTTGATTGTCGTCGAACACGATGAAGACACGATGATGGCAGCTGACTACTTGATCGATATCGGACCTGGTGCCGGCGATCACGGTGGATTCGTCACGGCAGCCGGGAAACCGGAAGAGTTGATGCAGGATGCGAACTCGTTGACTGGTCAATACTTGTCCGGGAAGAAGTTCATTCCTGTTCCGTCAACACGCAAAGAGCCAGACGGTCGGATGCTCCATATCCACAAAGCATCGGAAAACAACCTGAAGAACGTCGATGTCGACATTCCGCTTGGTCTGTTCGTCGCCGTCACCGGTGTCTCGGGCTCCGGGAAATCGACGTTGATCAATGAAATTCTCTATAAGACGATTGCGCACGAGATGAACCGGGCGAAAGAAAAACCGGGTGCTCATAAAGGGATCACCGGTCTTGATCAAATCGATAAGGTCATCGATATCGATCAGTCACCAATCGGTCGGACACCGCGTTCGAACCCGGCAACGTATACCGGTGTCTTCGATGACATTCGGGACGTTTTTGCTTCGACGAACGAAGCGAAACTCCGTGGTTACAAAAAAGGACGTTTCAGTTTCAACATCAAGGGTGGACGTTGTGAAGCGTGTCGTGGCGACGGGATCATCAAGATTGAGATGCACTTCTTACCGGACGTCTATGTTCCGTGTGAAGTCTGTCACGGAAAACGCTACAACCGCGAAACACTCGAAGTGAAATATAAAGGCAAAACGATTGCCGACGTGCTTGAGATGACGGTTGAAGATGCCCTTGCCTTCTTCGAGAACATTCCGAAGATTACGCGGAAACTGCAGACGATCGCTGACGTCGGTCTGACGTACATGCGTCTCGGTCAACCAGCGACGGAACTGTCCGGCGGGGAAGCGCAACGTGTTAAACTGGCGTCCGAGTTGCATAAACGCTCGACTGGGAAGACGATCTATATTCTCGATGAACCGACGACAGGGCTTCACGTCCATGATATCGCGCGTCTCCTGAAAGTGTTGCAACGTCTTGTCGACAATGGCGATACAGTACTCGTCATCGAACACAACTTGGACGTCATCAAGACGGCCGACTACTTGATTGATCTTGGACCTGAAGGTGGCGACGGTGGCGGAACGATCGTTGCTGCCGGTACACCGGAACACATCGCTGAAGTTGAAGCATCCTACACGGGACGATACCTCGCACCTGTCCTTGAACGCGATGCGGCACGAATTGAATCGTGAAACTTTTGTGGATGAGGATTCGTAGGAAGGAACTAAGGGAACTTAAACGAAAGTATCATGTAACACACGTTTGAGGTTCAAGAATAGGAGGGAACGGTTCATGAAGCAAGATATGCGTCAATTGATATTGGAGCAAGTCAAAGAAGGAAAGTTAACGATTGATGAGGCACTCGATAAACTCGAGCGGCTCGAAGCGATCGACGAACGTGCAACTTCTGCCAGTGAACATAAGTACGTCGATGAACCAGAACAATATGATCGGGTCGACCAGTATTCCGTCGATTCACTGACGACGAAAGTCATGTCAGCGTTCGATAATCTCGTCAGCCGGATCAAGGACAGTGATCTTTCGCTTAATCAGGCGTCTGGTCCGAACGTCACCTACGTCAAACAATTCCCATTCAGCGGTGAGACGGTTCATGTCGATCTGTTCAATGCGAACTTGGTTGTTGAACCAAGTGATCTTGAAGAATGTGAGTTGACGGTGACGGGACGTCCGCTTCGTCGCCAACAGGTGACAGAAGAACAAGCGCTTGAGCAACTTCAGGCAGCCGTTCAACATGCGGTCTCAGCAAACACGCTCTCGATCCGCTTGAAGGATAAGAGTGTCCGTGCGACGGTCCATCTGAAAGTTCCGCGCCGTCATTACGAATCATTCGTCTTACAGACGCTGAACGGGGAAATTTCGTTGACGTCACTTGATACGACATCCGCTCAACTGATGACAGCAAACGGTCGAGTCAACGTTCGTGATCTATTCAGTGAGGATGTCAAAGTATCGACAGCGAACGGTTCGATTGAAATCGAAGAGTCGGAGTTGAAGGTCTTGAAGGCGAAGACAGCTAATGGACAAATCATCACGACGGGTGTCTTCGAACGTTCAGAACTGAAAACGGCGAACGGAAACGTCCGCTGCGAGCTGAAGACCGTGCAAAACGCGAAGGTCAAAGCGTCGTCGCTTGCCGGAAGCATCGCCTTGATGTTGCCGCACGGCGCTGAAGTCTACGGGGAGCTTGAGACGAACTTCGGTGGTCTCAACTGCAACCTCGATGATATGGAATTGATCCGGGATCAAAAAGAAATCGTCAACCGGAAGCTCCATTTCGTATCAGGTCGCGGTCGTTCACCAAAAATTGAGGTCGAAGCCGATACGAAGACAGGTACGATTTCGGTCACGCACGGTGTTCACCTCAGTCCACAAGCGTTATAAGCATACGAGCGCAACTTCTTGAAAAAGAGGTTGCGCTTTTCTTATGACGTCGCATCCGCTTTGCGTGCTTTCCTCAGGCGAGACACAAGCCGCGGCTACGTCGTTCTAGGAACGAGTAGCCGGGTCTCGTTTGTCTCTGACAGCGCGGATGACCGCGCTTTTTCCTGTAGGAGTCACGCGAGCGGAGCTTCGTCAGCTGCATAGACAAAAACACCCATCCTCATAAGAAGATGGGTGTAGTTCCTACATCAATAATCGTAATCCTGATCCATCATCGGCTCGTCGAAGTTCATGTTCTCGATATTATTCATATCGTAACCAAACGAGAGTAAGGCAATGACACCGATGATTGCAAGAACGATCGAAACGAGAATCAGGCCGATTCCGAGCCAACTCTTTCCGCGTGCGCGATTCCAATAGAAGATGATCGCGAGGACGTAGGAGATGAATGAGCCACTGATGAAGATTCCGATGATCGAGATGATGAAGAATAAAAGAGCTGTTTGATCTTGATTACGCGAATACGCTTTCCACATATCAATCAGTGAGATGATGAGGTAGACGAAACCAGCAATCGCTAGAACCGCAAATAAGATAATGACTAAAATGAATCCGATACCACCGCCTGACATCACGGCAAAACCTCCTTCAAAATATTAACTCTTTATTCCATTCCCAAGAAATCATGCTTCTAATCCAATTCCATGAATCGAATAAAAATATGGTACAATACTTCAAGTGAAAGGGGCTGACGAAGCGTGCAACCAAAAGTGCGAACAGCTGAAATCGTAAAACAATTCAATCTCCACATCGTCACGGGAGAAGAGGGCTTACATCGCCCGATTCTGACGGCTGATTTGTGCCGACCTGGCCTTGTGCTTGCCGGTTATTATGCCTATTACCCGGCAGAACGTCTCCAGATTCTCGGAAAAACAGAATTGACGTTCTTCAATAATTTAACGTACGAGGAACAACGCGAACGAGCGAATGTCCTCTGTACGGATGAAACACCTGGTATCTTGATCACACGTGGATTTGAAGTACCGGAAGCGATCATCCAAGCCGCAGACGAGACGAACGTGCCACTGTTGACGACAAAAGGGCATACGACATCGGTCGAGTCACAGATCACGAACTTCCTCGAAGCGGAACTCGCACCAACGACGGCGATGCATGGTGTCCTCGTCGATATCTATGGTGTCGGTGTCTTCATCAAAGGTGCAAGTGGTGTTGGTAAATCGGAAACGGCACTCGAACTCGTTAAGCGGGGTCACCGTCTAGTGGCGGACGACTCGGTCGAGATTCGTCAAACTGGTGACGGGATTCTCGTTGGGACAGCACCGAAGTTGATTCAGCATCTGCTTGAGATTCGCGGAATCGGGATCATCGATGTGATGACGTTGTTCGGTGCAGGCGCTGTTCGCTCGCACAAGAAGATCAGCCTCGTCTGTAACCTCGAGATTTGGGATCAATCGAAAGTCTATGACCGTGTCGGTCTGGACCAAGAGACACTTCAAATCATCGATACGGAAATTCCGTTCCTAACGATTCCGGTTCGTCCCGGACGAAACCTTGCTGTCATCATCGAAGTCGCAGCGATGAACTATCGTCTGAAGAACATGGGCATCAACACAGCAGAAGAATTCGCGGGACGTCTCGCGCAAGCAATTGAAGATGGGAATGGTGGTCTTTGATGGGAACTTTAGCCTCTGTACAACCAACGTTTGACCGCGTGGCGATTGAACTCGGTCCTGTACCGATTTACTGGTACGGCATCGTCATCGCACTCGGTGCGGTCGTCGGTCTCCTGATCGCAATCTTCGAGTCGAAGCGAATCGGCTTCAACGAAGAGTATGCGGTCGATGTCGTCATCTGGTCGATTCCGATCAGTATCATCTGTGCCCGGATTTACTACGTCGCGTTCGAGTGGAACTACTATAGTCAACATCTTGACCAAATCATCAATATCCGCCAAGGTGGGATCGCGATTCACGGTGCGATCATCGGTGCGATTTTGACGGTCATTATCTATACGCGTAAGAAAAAGATCTCGTTCTGGCAAATCGCTGATATCTTGGCACCATCCCTCTTGTTCGGACAAGCCGTCGGACGCTGGGGTAACTTCTTCAACCAAGAAGCACACGGTGGCGAAACGACATGGTCGTACTTACAAGATACGCTGCACTTACCGAACTGGATCGTTAACCAGATGTACATCGACGGGACGTACTACCTACCGACGTTTCTCTATGAAAGCATCTGGAACATCATCGGTGTCATTCTGTTGATCGTCTGGCGGATGAAGTTCAATCCACGTCGTGGATATGTCTTCCTCGGTTACCTCGTGTGGTATTCAATCGGACGCTTTTATATTGAAGGACTCCGGACGGACAGTCTGATGATGGGGGATGGACTCCGGACAGCGCAAATCGTCTCAATCTGTCTGATCATCTTCGGTGTGATCATGATGGTTGTTCGCCGCAACGCCGTTCGTTACTTGGACGGTTCGAAAAAGGAGGCGAAGTAATCGATGATTCGCACGCTACTGTTTGACTTAGATGGCACGTTGATCGACACGAATCCATTGATCTTAAAAAGCTTCGAGCATACGCTCAGCTACTATTATCCGGACCGGACGTTCACGGAAGCGGAATTGCTTCCGTTCATCGGTCCGACGCTAGAAAAATCATTCTCAGCGATGAATGCGGAACAGTGGAAAGAGATGGTCGCTTTTTACCGCAGCTACAACATCGCGATGCATGACGCGCTCGTGCTCGAGTATCCGGGTGTGCTTGACGGGTTACGTCGTCTGCATGAAGCAGGCTACAAGATGGCGGTCGTGACGTCGAAGAGTCGTCGTGTCGCTCTTCGCGGCATCGAGTTGTTCGGACTGACGTCACTCTTTGACGCCGTCATCGCAGCCGACGACGTAACGGAAGAAAAACCAGCCGTCGAGCCGTTCGAAAAGGCGATGCAGTTGCTTGGATCAACGGCAGACGAAACGATCATGGTCGGTGACAACGATACGGATATTCTCGGTGGTAAGAACGCGGGACTGAAGACGGTCGCGGTCGGTTGGGCGATCAAAGGACGCGCGTACTTAGAAGCCCTCGAGCCGGACGTCATCATTGATTCGATGGATCATCTCGCTGCTTGGCTGGAGGAACAAAATGGCACGGCGAACTGATCGGTTTCAGGTCGGGACGACGAATCCACTCTGGCACATGTACCGGACCGTGTCGTTCTTTAAAGTGATGTGGTGCTTTACGATCATCACGATTGGTCGGTTTGCTCCGTCGCTAGGTTTTAAGAACGCACTCTACCGGACATGCCTCCGGATGAAGATCGGGGAGAAGACGGCACTTGCCTTGATGGTGATGCCGGACACGATGTTCCCGGAGCGGATCACGATTGGTGATAATACGATCATCGGCTTCAATACGACGATTCTCTGTCATGAATATTTGACGACGGAGTACCGTTTAGGTGACGTCGTCATCGGAAGCAATGTCTTGATCGGTGCGAACGTGACAATCCTACCGGGCGTAACGATCGGAGATGGTGCTGTCGTTGGTGCCGGATCGGTCGTTCACCGGGACATTGCGCCGAATGAACGCGTCTCGAGTCAGCCGCTTCGCCGGCACGAAATGTGACAAAACTGTGAGAAGGAAGAAGGAAAAAAGATGACGCACATCCGCTTTACGTATAAGACAGGAAAGTATTTCGGAAGATTATTCGCCGAACGTCCACAAGGTCTCGTCGTTGAGGTGTTGGCTGTTGAGAAGCATCCCGTTCAAGGAGATCTTCACCAACCGAACCAAGTCGATGTTCCACTCTTCCATATCCGGACTGCCTTGCATAAGCACGAAAAGATCACGGTTTCGCCCGCAGTCGTTTATGCGTATGACGGAGAGATTCCCGATTATGCGACGAGCTTACGGCAGGCATATGACAAGGACGTGGCACGTCTGGAAGGACTGAATCCAGAGACGGATGCTTTTGTACGAAAATGCTTAGAGAATTACAAAGAACTGGAATCGATTTATGCAAAACGCTGGGGATGAACTCCGGCGTTTTTTTCTGTTGCATGCCTCCTAGAGATAGGGTATTCTTGTGTCTGCAACTACGAAACCAGTTTACTATTTATGGGGGCTTGAATCATGATGGAATTAACCAAATACAAAGCAGACCCCTTTGCGATAACAGCGCGCCAAGCGGAACTTTTTTATTTCCGCGGACGGAAGGCGCACCGGGAAGGGCGACTGGACGAAGCCGTCTATCATTTAGATGAGGCGACGACACTTCAGCCAGCGGACATCCGTTATTTGCTCCGTTATGCCCGTGTCTTATTCGAGACAGGAGAAATCAATCATGCGAATGATGTCTTGAAACAAGTACGCGCACTCGACGCATCAAATACGGAAGCACTCTTTTATTTAGCGAATAACTACGCACACGTCTCACTTTACGAAGAAGCGCGACAACATGCGATGGAATATTTAGAGCAAGCACCAAACGGCAAACACGCGGAGGCATCGGCCGCACTCGTGGAACTGATTGATCTCGAACAAGAGATGGAAGACGACGAAGAGGATGAATTGATTCGTCTGCACGGTCAGGCACAACGCCAGATCGATAAAGGGATGCTGTTCGCGGCACAGGAGACGTTGACGGGACTGATTGCCCAGTACCCGACGTTCTGGCCTGCCTACAACAACCTCGCGATCGTCGAGTTCTATTTAGGAGAGAATGATCAGGCATTCGCTTCCCTTGAACGGGTCCTTGAAGGGAATCCGGGGAATTTGCATGCCCTCTGTAACACGCTCGTCTTGTTACACGAGATGGGTCAGGACGAAGAGGCGCATCGTCTCTCTCGTCAACTCGAACACGTGCGTTCCGTGCACCTTGAGACACGTTATAAGGTCGCATCAACGCTTGCGATCATCGGACGATACGATATCGCCTATGAAGAGTTGAAGTTGCTCGAGCGTCGCGGTTACCGGGGAGATCCACTCTTTGGGCACTGGTTATCAATCTCTGCCTATAAAACAGGACGCGTCGAAGAAGCAGCCGCTTTCTTGAAGTCGGACGAAGCACAAGCGTTAAAGGAAGAGACGGATACGTATGACATTCGGCACAACCTGCAGTTTCGCTCGGCACTCATCCAAGCGCTGAAGACGGAAGATGATGTCTCGCGGATCTTCACGGCACTTCTCCTTGGCAAACTGAACGATGCTGAAGCACGGCTTGCATTGTCGATGATGCCAGAAGTGACAGAGCAGGAAGACGTCCTCTTATTGACGGAACAGATTGTCATCGAGATGGAAGGACGGACTGATGTCGTGGATGAACGCATTCACCGGGCATTGCAGACGATCCGTCTTGCGGAACGGTTCGTTTCAGACGAAGAACGGATGAGTCTCGAAGGGGATTTTTATGAACGCTTCGCACAGCTCGTCTTAAGCGGGGAATCGTTCGATTCGATTGAAGCATCTGCTGCATCACTGCTTTATCTGTTCCATGATTTACGGGACGGGATGTTGATCGAGGAATGTGCATCACTCGTCGATTGTTCGTTCGATCACGTCGCATCGATGATCCGGACACATGAACGGATGTTGGCACCGCTACAAGCAAAGTGTTAGACGTTTAGGCGATTCTCACCTATACTCAAACTACAACGATTACGATAAATGGGGTGGAATCATGGCGGAAACAGAACAAAAAATTTATGACGTCATCATCATCGGGGCAGGACCTGCTGGGATGACAGCCGCACTTTATGCATCACGTGCGAACCTTTCGACATTGATGATCGAACGCGGGATTCCGGGCGGTCAAATGGCGAACACAGAAGATATCGAGAACTACCCAGGATACGATAGCATCCTCGGACCAGATCTCTCGCAAAAAATGTTCGACCACTCGAAAGCATTCGGCGCAGAATATGCGTACGGAGACGTTCGAAGCATCGAAGACGGTAAAGCATACAAAACGATTCATGCACACAACAAAGATTACTACGCACGGGCGATCATCATCGCGTCTGGTGCACAATATAAGAAAATCGGCGTACCGGGTGAAGAAGAGCTCGGCGGTCGCGGTGTCTCGTACTGTGCTGTCTGTGATGGCGCGTTCTTTAAAGAAAAAGAACTCTTCGTCATCGGTGGAGGCGACTCTGCGGTGGAAGAAGGCGTCTACTTGACACGCTTCGCGAAAAAAGTCACGATCGTTCACCGTCGTGATGAGCTCCGCGCTCAAAAGATTCTTCAAAAACGTGCGTTCGACAACCCAAAAATCGACTTTATCTGGAACCATACGGTCAAACAGATCAACGAACAAGACGGGAAAGTCGGCGGCATTGAGCTGATCAACACAAAAACAGCTGATGTGACGACGCATCCGATCGATGGTGTCTTCATCTACATCGGGATGAACCCGATCACTGGTTACGTCCAAGACCTCGGTATCTTAAACGACCAAGGTTACGTCGTAACAAACGAAGCGATGGAAACAAACATCAAAGGCATCTTTGCTGCTGGTGACGTTCGTGAAAAAACATTGCGTCAAGTCGTTACAGCGACAAACGATGGTTCGATTGCCGCGCAAAACGCGCAACACTTCATCGAAGCGTTACTTGAAGAATTACAAGAATCCTCACACGCGTAATAACGAACCAGTTTCATTGAAGGTACCTTCAGTGAGGCTGGCTCTTTTTTTATGATATACTGAGAAAGAAGCGAAAAATACACACGGAACTGTTGTCTGGAGGGCGAAAAGATGGAACAGAATCAACCGCAACTTGTCATCATCACGGGTATGAGTGGGGCTGGTAAGACAGTCGCAATGAACAGCTTTGAGGATTTAGGCTATTTCTGTGTCGACAATCTACCACCGACGTTATTGCCACAACTCATCGAAGTCATCGGACAAGTGCGTCCTAAAATCGCCGTTGCCATCGATACACGTGCGCGTGATTTCATTGATAGTTTTTTTGTCGTTTATGAGGATTTGAAAAAGACGAACTTACAAACGCGGATGCTCTATCTCGATGCGCGTAACGACGTCCTCGTACGCCGTTACAAAGAATCACGTCGTTCCCATCCGCTTGCACCGACCGACTCACCACTGACTGGGATTGAACGCGAGCGGACGTTACTTGAAGGATTCCGTGATAAAGCACAAATGCTGATCGATACGAGTGACATCAAACCGCTTGCGCTAAAAGAACGTTTGTTGAAAGAATTTACGACAGGAGAGCGGATTCCGTTTACGGTCAACGTCATGTCGTTTGGCTTCAAACATGGCTTACCGCTTGATGCCGATCTTGTCTTTGACCTCCGGTTCTTACCGAATCCGTTCTATATTCCGGAACTGCGTCCAAAGACAGGACTCGATGAGGAAGTCGCGTCCTACGTCATGCAGTGGCCGGAAGCGAAGCTGTTCTATAAAAAACTCGTTGACTTGCTCGAGTTCCTGATTCCGCAATACGAGCGGGAAGGAAAGTCGCAACTCGTGATCGCCCTCGGCTGTACAGGCGGGAAACACCGGTCGATCACGTTCGCGGAAGCCATCAGCAAGGAATTCGCGACGCAGTATCACATCGAGACGAATCACCGGGATTATGTGCATGCGAAGGAGGAGAAGTGATGAAATGGGAACGTAAAGTCGTCGCCATTGGTGGCGGGACAGGACTCTCAACGCTTCTTCGTGGACTGAAGCATTACCCGCTCGACATTACAGCGATCGTTACGGTCGCGGATGACGGCGGCAGTTCTGGTCGTCTGCGGACGGAGTTTAATATGTTGCCGCCTGGCGATATTCGCAATGTCATCGTCTCCTTGTCGAAATCGGAAACCTTGATGGACCGGATCATGCAGTACCGGTTTGAGACCGGCGAAGGATTGCATGGGCATTCGCTCGGCAACTTGATGCTGACGGCAGCGACACAACTCTGTAACGGTTCGTTCGTCGAAGCGATCGGTGTCATGGGACAACTGTTGAACGCAGAAGGAAAAGTCTATCCGGCGACAGAGCGCACAATCACGTTATGTGCCGAATTCGAGGACGGGACGATCGTCAAAGGCGAGTCACTGATTCCGACGGTCGGTAAGAAGATTGAACGGATTTTCCTTGAAGAACAAGATGTCCGTCCGGTACCGGAAGCGATTCAAGCGATTCTCGATGCTGATGTGATCGTCCTTGGACCAGGAAGTCTTTATACGAGTATCATCCCGAACGTCTTGATTGATGAGATCCGGGAAGCAATTCAGCAATCACTGGCGCCAGTCGTCTATATTTGTAACGTCATGACACAACCAGGCGAGACGACAGCATTTACAGCCAATGAGCATTTATCGACGCTCGAACGTTTTCTCGGTCAAGGCGTCGTTGATACGATCATCGTCAATAATGAGTCAATCGATGCCGGTTACTTGAAAAAGTATCAAAAGGATCATGCCGACATCGTCACCTATAATGAAAAACAATTCGAGCTCGCAGGCGTCGAAGTGCTGGCAGATGATATTGTCGACTACAATCATCATTTCATTCGCCATGACTCAGATGCGGTCGCAAGCCTCGTCATGCGAAAAGTACTATCGATTCGGCGGATGCGTCAACTCGAAGGGAAGGAGGAGCTGACATGAGCTTTGCCTCAGAAGTCAAAAAAGAATTAACGCAGATTCCGATCACCGATCACGAGATGAAAGCGGAACTCGCGGCGCTCGCGCGGATGAACGGTGCAATCTCGTTCGGTCTCGGACGGGGTCTGACACTTGATATCTCGACCGAGAATGCCTCGATTGCCCGTCGGATTTATTCGCTGTTGAAAAAAGCATACGGAGTCCATCTCGATTTACTCGTGCGGAAAAAAATGCGTCTGAAAAAGAATAATGTCTATATCGTCCGTGTTAAGCAACAAGCAGACAAGATTTTGCAGGACCTTGGAATTTTAGGGGAAGGGTTCACGATGATTCGTTCGATCAGTGACACGATTTTAAACGATGAACGAAAAGCGCGTGCGTATTTACGAGGAGCGTTCCTCGCCGGGGGTTCGCTCAACAATCCAGCGACGTCGTCATATCACTTGGAGATTTTCAGCTTATATGAAGAGCATAATGCAGCGCTCCGTGGTCTATCGAACGTCTTTGATTTAAACGCGAAGGCGATTGAACGAAAAAAAGGGCATATCCTTTATATCAAAGAGAGCGAAAAGATTTCCGATTTCCTCAAGCTCGTCGATGCGACACAATCGATGCTACGGTTCGAGGACGTACGAATCTTAAAAGACATGCGTAACTCGGTCAACCGTCTCGTCAACTGTGAGACGGCGAACCTCAATAAAACGGTCGGTGCGGCATTACGTCAAGTCGAGAACATCAAGTTCCTTGAGCGGACGGTCGGACTCGATGTTTTACCGGATAAGTTGAAGGAGATCGCGATTTTGCGCGTGACACATCAAGACGTCACGTTACAAGAGCTCGGGGAGATGGTCGAAAGCGGCTCCATCTCAAAATCAGGAATCAATCACCGGTTGCGGAAGATTGATCAAATCGCTGAAAAAGTACGGAATGGAGAGTCGATGACAGGGGCCTTATAAGAGGGTCGCTTGCGAGATGAACCATAGTCTACTATAATATATAGTCGATGCAACTAAATGTTCGAATTAAGGAGTTTTTGAAATGGCTAACGAAAAGAAACGTATTTCGCTCACTGTAGACGCGAAGTTTGACGAAGTATTAACGAAAAAAGCAAAATCAATCGGTGTACCGAAAAGCACACTCGTTGCGTTCGCAACATCTTTATTCCTGAAACAATTACAAGCAGAAGAAGAGCTTTCGCCACATGCGAACGCGATCTACTCGCTGATTCGTGAAAACCACGACATCGTTTCAGATATCACAGACTTGATCGACTGATCATCGACCTCTCGTTCTACAAGGAACGGGAGGTTTTTTGTTGTATGCAGATGAATAGAGAAGAGTTCGCTTTCCTACAGATACAAAAAAAGTGCCTCCCGAAGGAGACACTCTGGGTGACTTATGCACGTTCCATGACGCGGTCGATGAGACCGTAATCAGCAGCAGCTTGTGCTGACATGAAGTTGTCACGCTCTGTATCGCGTTCGATGACTTCAAGTGGTTGTCCTGTGTTTTCAGCCATGATTTTGTTGAGGTGCTCACGCATTTTGATGATACGCTCCGCATGGATTTTAATATCCGATGCTTGACCTTGTGTACCACCGAGTGGTTGGTGGATCATGATTTCAGCGTTTGGTAACGCGAAACGTTTTCCTTTTGCGCCTGCTTGAAGCAAGAACGCACCCATCGATGCTGCCATACCGATACAAATCGTTGAGACTTGTGGCTTGATGAAGTTCATTGTATCGTAAATCGCCATACCGGCAGTGATCGAACCACCTGGGCTGTTGATGTAAAGCGAGATTTCTTTATCTGGATCTTCTGCTGCTAAGAACAGAAGTTGGGCAACGACTGAGTTGGCGACGTTGTCGTCAATCGCGCTCCCGAGAAGAATGATGCGGTCTTTTAGCAAACGTGAGTAGATATCGTAAGCACGTTCCCCGCGGTTTGTTTGTTCGATGACTGTTGGAATTAACATAGTCTTTGCCTCCTTATAGTTGGTATGTAGCTTCCTATTCGACTTATCCTTATCATAATCCTTTGGTCAATATTGGTCAAAAGATACGATGCGACTTTTAGGTATTTTTCCATTACAAGGGCAAATGAAACATATCAATATAGAAAAAAGGCAACGCCATTGCTGGCATTGCCTTGTAGTTGAATAAATGGTACACCCGGAGAGATTCGAACTCCCGACACCTGGTACCGGAAACCAGTGCTCTATCCCCTGAGCTACGGGTGCATCTGATGTACTGAACAATTAATAGTATAGCGACATTTTTTCAGGAAAGCAATAGGGAAGCATGACTTTTCTTTTCCTTAGCGACTTAAAAGAGGCTCAGAGCACGTTTCTTAAAACGTTTCTTCTATAATAAGAAGAGGAGGAGGGGAATCGATGGATCAACGCCAGGAACAGACGCAACAGATGACGTTATCGGCGTCACAACAGTATCAATTACATGTGCTTGAGCAACCAGCAGCTGAGCTCGAGGAGGAATGGCGACGGTTGAAACGACGGTTGCATCGTCATTACCCGAATCAGGTTTCGCTAGAGGTCGAGCAGATGGCAGGTAATATGGCATCCTATGAAGACGAGCTTCTTGCACAAATACGTTTAGAATCAGTCAGACAGGAAATAGGATATATGGCGGAACAACTCATCGTGTATTTAGAAGCGGACGGTTTATTACGGACGTCGGACGAGCAGCTCGCTGCATCCTTCTCGACCGATGTCGCAACGATTACAGAAGCACGGACACTTTTACAACAATGTGAACCAGTCGGCATCGCTGCCCGCTCGGAACGCGAGTGCCAATGGTTACAAGCGATCGAGCTAGACGACACGGAATTGATCGGACTGACGGATCGATTGCGACATGAACCCGCGAGTCAGGTGTTCGCTCAGTTCAGTGAACAGGATCGAGCGCGGTTGCGAAAACGATTGACGCGGCTGAGCCGGACACCGGATCTTCCTAAAGAAGAACGACCGGTCATGGCAGAAGCACGGATTCACCTGTTAGATGGAAAACTTCAGATCGACTGGATGACACTCGATACGGATCAGACGTGGCTCGAACTAAAAGAGGCAACGCCTTTTTTGCGCGCGTACGAACGACGCCGTGTCACGATGCATGCGATCCTCTCAGTTTTGCTTGAGCGACAAGAACGTTGGTTCAAAGGAGAATTGCATCTTGAGCCACTGACGAAAAAACAAGTCGCTGAGGCGACGGGGCATCATCCGTCAACGATTGGTCGAGCGATTGCTGCGAAGTATGTCGAGACGGTCCATGGTCTCGTTGCTCTAGAAGACTTGTTCGTCTCACGGACGACAACCGGAGATTCGAGTTTTTTGATTAAACGGCGGATCGCCGAATACATTCAACACAGCGATCGTCCGTTAAGTGATCAGCAATTGACGGATCGTCTACAAGCAGACGGTCTGACAGTCGCGCGACGGACGGTTGCGAAATATCGGGCAACGCTTGGTTTAACGAAAAAAACGATGCAGCAAAGGAAGGCGCAATCAGAATGGGATTAAAACGACACAGACACTTAACACTCTATTCACGTCCGGGATGTACGCTATGTGAAGAGGCCGCCATCTTACTCGACTTCGTACTCGATGAGTTTCCGGAATGGACGTTCGAGGAAGTCAACATTGATCAGGATGAAGCGCTCAGTCTACGGTTCTTATATGAAATTCCGGTCGTCATGCATGACGAGGAAATCTGGAGTTATGGCAAATTCGAGACGGAAACGATAAGAAACCGCTTACTTCAAAAAACTTGAGAAACGAGACTTGCAAGGCGAGAAACGGACTGTTATGATAACGGTGTACCAAGTGGGACACGTTATGACATGCGGGACAGAAAGCGTCCAGCTACTTGAGAGGAGAGGGAAATACATGATTCGGCAGTTAGTCCAGATCCAAAAACGAATCGTGCCTGATCTGATCGAAGAAATGCAGACACGCTACGACATCCTTCATTATGTACGACTGATGCAACCGATCGGACGACGTACGCTTGCGACAAGCCTTGGCTTGACGGAACGCGTCTTACGGCGGGAAGTCGACTTCTTGAAGCAGCAAGACCTCCTAGAGGTCGCGACGCAGGGGATGTCCTTGACGGATGAAGGACGAAATGTTCTTCGCAGCATGCACAGCATCATGGGAGAACTCGCAGGGATCTCAGACATGGCGAAAGCCTTAAAAGAGAGACTCGGAGTACGTGACGTCGTCATCGTACCGGGTGATTCCGATGAAACCTTCTGGGTACAACGAGATATGGGGCGGGCAACCGTCGCACGACTCAAACGAGAGCTTTCTTCAGACCATCACAATACGATCGCTGTCACAGGCGGTACGACGATGGCTTCCGTCGCGGCGATGATGTCGCCAGACAAGGAACACCGTCCAATGACGTTCGTTCCGGCACGCGGAGGACTGGGAGAAACGCTCGAACTACAAGCGAACACAGTATGCTCACGGATGGCGTCACGCGCTCAAAGTGATTATCATCTGCTTCACATCCCGGACATGGTCAGTACAGAGACGTTCGTGAAGATGATCGAAGAGCCGAGCATAAAAAATGTGCTTCAAATGATTAAAGGTGCTTCAATCGTGGTACATGGAATTGGTGAGGCGAAAACGATGGCAAAACGTCGTCGCGCGTCTGAAGATCTCCTGACCCGACTGGAACATGAGCAGGCAGTAGCGGAAGCATTCGGATATTACTTCGACCGAGACGGAAACATCGTGCACCGGGTCAAGACGGTTGGTCTTCAACTGGCTGACTTGAAGCAAGTCGAACACGTCATCGTTGTCGCAGGTGGTCATTCGAAGGCAGAAGCGATCAACGCCTATGTCAAACAGTCGCCAGACATCATCCTGATTACGGATGAAGGCGCAGCAGCTTCGATTTTGAAAGGGTAACCCCCTTTTGAATAATAGATAACTCGCTTTACATTAAAAGGAGGAAAATTATCATGGCAGTAAAAGTTGGTATTAACGGATTTGGACGTATCGGACGTTTGGCACTTCGTCAAATTCTTCAATTCGATGGAATCGAAGTAGTCGCGATCAACGACCTTACAGACACTAAAATGCTTGCACACCTTCTCAAATATGATACGACTCAAGGTCGTTTCGACGGCGAAGTTGAAGTACACGACGGTTACTTCCTCGTCAACGGTAAAGAAATCAAAACACTTGCTAACCGTAACCCAGAAGAACTCCCATGGGGCGAGCTCGGTGTTGACATCGTTCTCGAATGTACTGGTTTCTTCACAGATAAAGAAAAAGCTGAGCTTCACTTGAAAGCTGGTGCTAAAAAAGTCGTTATCTCTGCACCTGCAACTGGCGACATGAAAACAGTCGTCTTCAACACGAACCACGAAATCCTTGACGGAACTGAAACAGTTATCTCTGGTGCTTCTTGTACTACAAACTGTCTCGCGCCAATGGCTAAAGTTCTCCAAGATCAGTTCGGAATCGTTGAAGGTCTCATGACTACGATCCACGCTTACACTGGTGACCAAAACACACTCGACGCTCCACACCCTAAAGGTGACTTCCGTCGTGCACGTGCGGCAGCAGCAAACATCGTTCCAAACTCAACTGGTGCTGCAAAAGCAATCGGTCTCGTTCTTCCAGAACTTCAAGGTAAACTTGATGGATCTGCACAACGTGTACCAGTTGCTACAGGTTCACTCACTGAGCTCGTAACTGTACTCGACAAAAAAGTTTCTGTAGAAGAAGTCAACGCAGCAATGAAAGCAGCTGCTAACGAGTCTTACGGTTACACTGAAGACGAAATCGTTTCTTCTGACATCGTTGGTATCTCTTACGGATCACTCTTCGATGCAACACAAACTAAAGTCATGACAGTCGGCGACAAACAACTCGTTAAAACAGTTGCTTGGTATGACAACGAAATGTCTTACACTAGCCAACTCGTTCGTACACTCAAACACTTCGCAGAAATCGCTAAGTAATTCGAGCAATTAAATAGCAATTGAATAAGAGCGGAAACGATATCAGTCTCCGCTCTTATTGCGGAAAAAAGCGGGAGGGGCATTCGCCCCTCACTATACGTAAGAGACGGAGGACGAATGTATGAATAAGAAATCGATTCGCGACATCGATGTACAAGGAAAACGCGTATTTACACGCGTGGATTTCAACGTACCGTTGGAAGACGGTAAAATCACGGATGACACACGGATCCGTGCTGCACTCCCAACGATCAAACACTTGATCGACGGTGGAGCAAAAGTCATTCTCGCTAGCCACATGGGTCGTCCAAAAGGCGAAAAGAACCCTGAGTTCTCACTTGCACCAGTCGTAGCACGCCTCAACGAATTGCTTGGTAAAGACATCAAGCTCGTTGAAGAAGCATACGGTCCAGTTGCAGAAGAAGCAGTCAGCAAACTCGAAAACGGCGATGTCGTCGTCTTAGAGAACGTTCGCTTCTACCCTGGTGAAACGAAAAATGACGAAGAGCTCGCTAAAGGATTCGCGAAACTCGCTGACGTCTTCGTCAACGACGCGTTCGGCGCAGCACACCGTGCACACGCATCGACAGAAGGTATCGCACACCATGTCGACACAGCAGTTGCCGGTCTTCTTATCGAAAAAGAACTTCAAGTTCTCGGTAAAGCTCTTTCTAACCCAGATCGCCCGTTCACGGCAATCATCGGTGGTTCGAAAGTAGCGGACAAAATCGGTGTCATCGATCACTTACTCGACATCGTCGATACGTTGATCATCGGTGGCGGCTTATCGTACACGTTCCTCACAGCTCGTGGTATCGAAGTCGGTACTTCACTTCTTGAGGTCGATAAAATCGACCAAGCGAAGGAATTCATGAAGAAAGCAGAAGAAAAAGTCGTTAAGTTCCTCATGCCAATCGACTGCGTCATCACGAAGGAATTCGGAGAAGAAACATATGTCGGACCACGTGACATCACAGAGATCCCAGCCGATCACATGTCACTTGATATCGGTCCAAAAACGGTTGAACTCTATGCAGAGGCAATCAAGAACTCGAAACTCGTCGTCTGGAACGGACCGATGGGCGTATTCGAACTCGATAAATACGCAAACGGTACAAAAGGTGTCGCGCAAGCTCTTGCGGACAGCGATGCGTACTCAATCATCGGCGGTGGCGACTCAGCTGCTGCGGCAGAGAAATTCGGTCTTGCTGACAAAATGAGCCACATCTCTACAGGTGGTGGAGCAAGTCTCGAATTCATGGAAGGGAAAGCTCTTCCTGGTGTCGAAGCGCTAAACGACAAGTAATCTAAGTTCACAAGGGAGTGTTTCTCAATGCGTAAACCAATTATCGCAGGTAACTGGAAGATGAATCTGACACTCAAGGATGCAGTCGCATTCGTTGAGGAAGTCAAAGGAGCTGTACCTGCTTCGACGACAGTCGACGCAGCCGTCTGTGCGCCAGCAGTATTCTTGGCACACTTGACAGAAGCAGCAGCTGGTACGGATCTTAAGATCGGTGCTCAAAACATGTACGACAAAGAGAGCGGTGCGTTCACTGGTGAAATCAGCCCGCTCATGCTCAAAGAACTCGACGTGACATACGTCATCCTCGGTCACTCTGAGCGTCGTGAGTACTTCGGCGAAACAGATGCGTTCATCAACAGCAAAGCGAAAAAAGCGTTCGAGCACGGTCTCGTTCCAATCGTTTGTGTAGGTGAAACACTGGAAGAGCGTGAAGGCGGCAAGTTCGAAGACGTCATCCGCGAACAGACAGCAAACAGCCTTAAAGGTCTTACTGTCGACCAAGTGAAAAATCTCGTCGTCGCTTACGAGCCTGTCTGGGCAATCGGAACAGGTAAATCAGCGACAGAACAAGATGCACAAGATTCTTGTAAATTCGTCCGTGACGTCGTTGCAGCTGAATTCGGTGCTGAAGCAGCAGAAGCTGTCCGCATCCAATACGGTGGTAGCGTCAAACCGGAAAACATCAAAGAATATATGGCTCAACCAGACATCGACGGCGCGCTCGTCGGCGGTGCAAGTCTTGAGACAGGATCGTTCCTCAAACTGTTGGAGGCGATTTAAATGAAAAAACGTCCAGTCGCACTGATCATCCTTGATGGTTTTGGTATGCGTGACGAGGAGTTCGGAAATGCCGTTACGGCGGCGAACAAACCGAACTTCGACCGTTACTGGGGTCAATACCCGCATACGTTGTTGAATGCGAAAGGTGAATACGTCGGTTTGCCTGAAGGTCAAATGGGGAACTCAGAAGTGGGTCACCTCAACATCGGTGCAGGTCGCGTCGTCTATCAATCGCTATCCCGAATCAACAACGCAATCAAGGATCGCTCGTTCTTCTCGCGTCAAGCGATGAACGATGCGGCAGGTCACGTGAAGAAATACGGTTCAGCGCTTCATATCTTCGGTTTGGTCTCTGACGGTGGAATCCACAGTCACATCAACCACTTATATGCGGTGCTCGAATTCGCGAAACTTCACGAAATCGAAAAAGTCTACCTCCATGCTTTCACGGACGGTCGTGACTGCGACCCACAATCGGGCGCTGGTTTCCTCCGTGACGCGCAAGCGAAGATGGATGAATTGAATGTTGGACAATTCGCGAGTATCTCTGGTCGCTACTATGCGATGGATCGCGATAACCGTTGGGAGCGCGTCAAGAAAGTCTATGACGTCATCACGTTCGGTGAAGGTCCAACGACGAAGGATCCAATCGGCATGGTTGAAGCTTCGTACAAACAAGACGTAACGGATGAGTTCATCGAACCAACTGTTGTCGTGCAGGAAGACGGTACGCCAGTCGCACCGATCCACGATAACGATGCGATCGTGTTCTTCAACTACCGTCCTGACCGTGCGATTCAGCTTTCGAAAGTCTACAAAGAAAAAGGTGGCTTCGACGGATTCGAAATTCCGGACAACGCACCGAAGAACCTCCTACTCGTCTCGATGACGAAGTACTCGGATGCGATCGATACGGACATCGTCTTCCCGCCTGAAGACATCAAGAACACGCTTGGGGAGACATTGTCAAAACAAGGTCTCAAACAGCTACGCATCGCGGAAACGGAAAAGTATCCGCACGTCACGTTCTTCTTCAACGGACAACGTGAAGAACCATACGAAGGGGAAGATCGGATCTTAATCCCTTCACCAAAAGTCGCGACATACGACTTGAAACCGGAGATGAGCGTCTATGAAGTCACAGACGCGCTCGTCGACGCAATCAACTCGGACAAACACGACGCCATCATCCTCAACTTCGCAAACCCGGATATGGTCGGTCACTCGGGTATGCTCGAGCCGACGAAAAAGGCGATTGAAGCTGTCGATGAGTGTCTTGGGAAAGTCGTTGACTTGATTCTCAGCAAAGGCGGCGCGGCAGTCATCACGGCTGACCACGGGAACGCGGATAAAGTCCTCAATGCGGACGGCAGTAAGATGACGGCGCATACGACAGAACCAGTTCCATGTATCGTGACGGTCGAGGACGTTGAACTCCTTGAACCACTCACAGGTGCACTCGCTGACCTCGCACCAACGGTCCTTGATCTCCTCGGAGCGGACCAACCAGCAGAGATGACTGGTAAATCGATCGTATTGAAGAAATAATCCCGTCGATCGAAAGAATTACAGCACATATTTCTTACACACAAAAGGAGCGAATTTAAATGTCAATGATTACAGAGATTTACGCACGCGAGATTCTTGATTCACGCGGTAACCCAACAGTAGAAGTAGAAGTTTATACAGAAGATGGCGGTTTCGGTCGCGCACTCGTACCATCAGGTGCATCAACTGGTGAGCACGAAGCAGTCGAACTCCGTGATGGCGACAAAGCACGTTACCTCGGAAAAGGTGTTTTGAAAGCTGTTGACAACGTCAACGAAAAAATCGCACCAGAAATCATCGGTTACGATGTCTTCGACCAAGCTGGAATCGACAAAAAGATGATCGATCTCGACGGTACGAAAAACAAAGGTAACTTCGGCGCTAACGCAATCCTTGGTGTTTCTATGGCTGCTGCACGTGCTGCTGCTGATGAGCTTGGTCTTCCACTTTACACATACCTCGGTGGATTCAACGCGAAAACATTACCAACACCAATGATGAACATCATCAACGGTGGATCACACGCAGACAACAACGTGGACTTCCAAGAGTTCATGATCATGCCTGTCGGTGCTCCAACATTCAAAGAAGCACTTCGTATGGGTGCTGAAATCTTCCACGCGTTGAAATCAGTTCTTAGCGGAATGGGTCTTAACACAGCAGTTGGTGACGAGGGTGGATTCGCTCCAAACTTGAAATCAAACGAAGAAGCAATCACAGTTATCCTTGAAGCAATCGAAAAAGCTGGCTACAAAGCAGGCGAAGATGTTTACCTTGCAATGGACGTCGCTTCTTCTGAGTTCTACGATAAAGCAGCTGGAACATACAACCTCGCTGGCGAAGGCAAAGTCCTCTCAACAGAAGAGCTTGTTGAATTCTACGCACAACTCGTTGACAAATACCCAATCATCTCAATCGAAGATGGCTGTGACGAAAACGACTGGGATGGTCACAAACTTCTTACAGATCGTATCGGACACAAAGTTCAACTCGTTGGGGATGACTTGTTCGTAACGAACACTGAGAAACTTGCTGAAGGTATCGAAAAAGGCATCGCTAACTCGATCCTCATCAAAGTTAACCAAATCGGTACGTTGACTGAAACATTCGACGCAATTGAAATGGCTAAAAAAGCTGGTTACACAGCTGTCGTTTCTCACCGTTCTGGTGAAACTGAAGATTCAACGATCGCTGACATCGCTGTTGCGACAAACGCTGGTCAAATCAAAACTGGTTCACTTTCACGTACAGACCGTATCGCGAAATACAACCAACTTCTCCGCATCGAAGACATGCTTTCAGACGTTGCTGTCTACGACGGAATCAAATCATTCTACAACCTCAAGAAGTAATTTCAGGTTGATCGTTTGAACAAGCTATAAGGAAAACCTCCTATTCGTGTGATACGTACACACGGGTAGGAGGTTTTTTGTATATCAAGCAATGTCAAACCAAAAAGTCGCTTTTGTCATCAAAACTATACTGAACTGTCAAAAAATTGATTCATCCTAGTAGATGACTAAAATGTTATACTCATAAATAAGTGCAAATTAAATAGTTATAGGCATTAATTACATCTTGCTCGATGCAGATGACAAATACGTCTAAAGGAGATACGATCATGTTAAATTCAGATTTAGATATCCGTTTAGAACCACGCATTCAAGAGTTATATCGACTTCACAAGGAGCGTTCAGCCAACATCGACTGGAGCTACCACGAGTTCATTCCGTGGGATAAGGCGATGTCTTTCAAACGCGTTCCTTGGGACGAAAGCCAAGTCACACTTCCGGAAGGTGTCATCGTCGCAATCGAGACAGCATTACTGACAGAAGTCAACCTACCGTGGTACACGTCGCACTTAGACTATACATTCAAGAACTCGATGAAAGTCATCAATGACTTCGTCCGGACATGGACAGCAGAAGAAGATCAGCACTCGAACTTACTCGAGACATATTTACTCGTCACGCGAAACGTCAATCCAACGCGACTCCATCAATTAAGAAGACGCGTCGTTGAGAACGGCTGGTTCCCGGACTTCACGAACCCGTTAGCGACAATGGCATATACGTCATTGCAAGAGTTAGCGACACTCGTCTTCTATAACAACGTCGCGAAAATCGCAGGGGCACACGACAAAGACTTAGCAACGCTACTCCGTCGTCTAGCGAAGGACGAAGCACTGCATTATGCGTTCTATCGTGACACGGTCAAAGCACACCTAGAGCTTGATCCGAACTTCATCGTCTTCTTCGAAGACGTCATCATCAACTTCTCGATGCCAGGTGCTGTCATGCCTGACTTCACGGAACGGATGAAGACGATTGCCGTCGATACGAACTATGGACCACTCCAATACTTCGACCAAGTATTAGACGTCGTCGTCAAATTCTGGGGCATCGCTGATTTAGAACCGACAAGCGAAGAAGCGAAACAATCTCAAGCGAACATCATGAAGTATCATGGACGTTTAAAGCGTATCAAGGAACGTCAAGAGCGCCAACTCGAAAAAGCGAAGATTGACGCGTAAGGGGGAATGAAGATGAAGTGTGAAATCTGTGGAACTGAAACGAACAACCAAGTCAGTTACTTGGAACTCGATACATGGGAATTCAACTCATTGAACAAAGAAGCAAAAGATTTTTATCCGATCTGTTTTGATTGCTTCGACAAGCATACGAATCAGTTCATCGATCAGGAGATGGATCTTGAATTACGTAAAAAACGTTCGCAAATGGTCAACAAAGAAGTAGAAGCTGAAATCGAAGCGATTCTTGAGGTTGAGAATTAAGTCGTCTTTACCATACGTGAAGGGAAGCAAAACCGGTAGTGCTTTGGCGCTATCGGTTTTTTATTATCCCTAAAAAAAGCAGTTATCTCTTGCTTCACATGTTTTGTGAAAGAAGAAATAGCTGCTTTTAACATGAAGTCAGTCTTCGATGAATGTAACGAGATAATGATGGGCAGAATGAAGCGGTGCACGGGTCACGAAAAAGTCCGGGAGATCGACATCGATTCCCAATTCGCGTAGTGTATCGGGATCCAAACATTCATGAATCAAACGTTTGATGTCTTGTAACAGTTCATCGTGCAAGTTCGCTTCCTTCGGAAAGGCACGTTTCGCGTCATCGCGCAACAATAGCACGATCGGTGGTAGACCTCGTAAGAGATCAACCTGAAGGGGCTGCTGATGACGTTCGAAATAATCATTCAGACAACTGACGACCCTCATCGAGTGTTCTTCTTTCATCCGATCCCAACTCTCTGTATGTGACTGTAACTCTCTAGCTATTCCCTAATTGAAGCGAGGATATGCAGGGAAACTGGAAATGAAGCATTACGAGGACGCTGTTCGGGGTAGAACTAGAGGGAAGGGGGAATCGACATGCTATTTCGGTTTTTGTTTTTAGGGCTTGATACGTCGATTGGTGACATCCCGTTGCGCCTCATCTATTTTACGGAACTCATACTATTCATCGGTTTGTATCAAATCACGAGCCGATTTTCACGTCAGAGTCTGATTTTGGGAACGGCACTCGGAATTGGCGGACTGATTGCCATCTTACCCGGTGCGCTCTATATCATCCGTTATAATCCGGAGGATGCCGTCATCGATGTCACGTTCCTATTGATTTATTTGTTTGAGCCGCTGGCAATCATTGCGTTCGTTGTGGCTTTGATTCGACGTTTGTATACAGAGAAGAAAAATAAAAAGAATCAAAGCGAAGATATTCATTGATTTTCGTCCAAGACGTCGCTTTTTGCGGGCGGAAGGCAAGCCTCCTCGTCGCGTGTGCTCCTGCGGGGTCTTACCTATTCCGCTATTCCCGCAGGAGTCTCCGTCTTTTCTGAAAATCAATTGTCTAGTGCTATCTAATCTGACAATCAATACACCGTAAGCTGGCGTGACGCTGTCTTACGGTGTATTTGCGTATACCTCCAGATACTTTCTTTCAATAGTGTAAGGAAGAGTAACTGGAAGAATATTCTATAATAGAGGGAGAGCGAAATCAGATCTTAGTTGGTTTCGTAAGATCCTGGTGATTATAGGGGTGAGTTTCATGCATAAAGTGTTGTTCGGTTTGTCCATTTTGAACAGTGTCTATATTACGAATAACTTATTTACGTATTCCGATAGTTTTTTGAATGCACCACTCGGCATCACGACCGTTATTGCCGTGACGTTGATGTTTCTAAACGACAGCGTCAAAAAAGATAAACCGTCATTGTACACGAAAGCGACGGATGGGTTAGGATTCATTAATATTTTGATTGGTCTTTCACTGATTGTCTTTATTTAAGACATGATTCAAAGTGATGATCATAAGGAATGATTGTAAGTCCTGTCTCTTATACACATCTC
>NZ_WBYY01000005.1:0-46429 GCF_048985645.1 Exiguobacterium sp. A1_3_1
ATGCGTTTTTCCTGTAGGAGTGGCGTGTGACGCGTCATCCACGAGATAAGGGTGGCAGATTATAATTCTGCCACCCTTATCTTTATAGAGACTGACTGTTGAGTCAGCTCCATTTTTCTTGAGTTAAGATGATGGAATGGATTGAAGATGTTTTGGTGTGCGAGTTAACGCAACTGGACCTTCCGCAGTGAGATGAATATCATCCTCGATACGGACGCCACCGACACCTGGAACATAAATGCCTGGTTCGAGTGTGTAGACGATACCAGCTTCAGCCGTCAGTAGGTTGTTTGACGCGAGGGACGGGAATTCATGAACCTCGATTCCGAGTCCGTGACCGACACGGTGCGTGAAGTACTGTCCGTAGCCAGCGTTTGTAATAACGTCACGGGCTGCCTTATCTAACGCACCGAGTGTCGTGCCGATCTGACTCGCTTCTGTCGCGGTTTCAAGTGCTTGGCGAACCGTTTCATAGATCTTTTTCTGTTCTTCGTTCGCTTCGCCATAAATGAAGGTCCGTGTAATATCGGAACAGTAGCCTTTCCAAACGACGCCGAGGTCGAATAAGACGAAGTCGCCTTCTTGGATGACACGGTCGCCGGGTACACCGTGCGGATCAGCACTGTTTGCACCAAATAGGACAAGCGTATCAAATGACATCTCACGGACACCTTTTTTCTTCATTTCATATTCGATTTCTGCAATGACTTCGATTTCCGTGATCCCTGGGCGGATTGCTTGTTTACCGATTTCGATTGCTTCATCCGCAAGTGTGGCTGCTTCTTGAAGAATAGCGATTTCTTCCGGTGTTTTCTTCAGACGAAGCGCTTGTAAAGACTCACCGATATCAAGAATGGCTGCGTTCTCGAGACGTGAGCTTAGTTCCTGATAGCGACTAAACGTCATGTGTTCTCCTTCGATACCGATTCGGTTATTCGAGTGCTCGAATGTCGCGAATAATTCTGCTAATCGATCAAATGGGTTTTCGTGATCCTCATAGGTCACGACGTCTCCTTCCCAAGGACTCGCTGCAACGATACTTGCTTCGAGTGCCGGACAGAATAATACATGTTTGCCGGTTACATCGACGAGGACCGCCATGACACGTTCGTGGGGTTCAGCGTAGACTCCTGAGAAGTAAAACACATTTGCCTTCGAAGTGACGATGGCTAAGTCGATTCCTTGTTCTTTCAGGAATTCACTGATTTGATTCGTACGTTCGCTCATATATGATTCCACCTCTCTACTCATTTTCTACATAAGTATATCATCGTCCGGTTCGAAAAACATTTATCGTAAATCAGACTAGTACACGTTTTCATCTTTAGAGTAGTACAGTATAATGACAGGAGAGTAGAAAAAAGGAAAAGAAGGGATACAGTATGCCTACGAAACACGAACAGATCATTCGACATATCGAAGATCTTGATGTCGGAACAAAGATTTCCGTCCGACAAATCGCGAAGGATTTGACCGTATCCGAGGGGACGGCTTATCGCGCCATCAAGGAAGCAGAAAATTTAGGGTTCGTTTCGACGATTGAGCGAGTCGGAACGATTCGGATTAAAAAGAAACAAAAAGAAAATATCGAGAAGCTGACATTCGCGGAAGTCGTGAATATCGTTGATGGTCAGGTACTCGGTGGTCGAAATGGATTACACAAGACGTTGACGAAATTCGTCATTGGCGCAATGAAGCTCGAAGCGATGATGCGCTATATCGATGTCGATAGTCTCGTCATCATCGGAAACCGCGAAAAAGCACATGAACTCGTGCTTGAAGCTGGAGCTGCTGTATTGATTACCGGTGGCTTCGATACGACGGAGGATGCAAAACGACTGGCAGATGAGATGGAGTTGCCGATCATTTCGACGTCCTACGATACGTTCACGGTCGCGACGATGATCAACCGAGCGATTTATGATCGATTGATCAAAAAGGAGATTTTACTCGTTTCGGATATTTTAATTCCGTTGCATGATACGTTCTATTTACAGACGACGGATCCGATTTCACGCTGGCACGAGTTGAATGAGCAGACGAAACACAACCGTTATCCCGTCATCGATGAACAAATGAAGGTCGTCGGTGTCGTGACAGCGAAGGACATCATTGACCGTCCACATGACTGGGCTGTTGAAAAAGTCATGACCCGTCATCCGATCACGGTCGGTATTCGAACGAGTGTCACGAATTCTGCGCATCAGATGGTCTGGGAAGGAATCGAGATGCTGCCGGTCATCGACCAGTACGGTCGATTGCTCGGGATCATTAGCCGTCAAGACGTCCTCAAGGCACTGCAACTCGCGAATCGTCAGCCACAAGTCGGAGAGACGTTCGACGATCTAATCACGGGGCAAATCAAGGCGGCAGAGGACGAACGGGGACCGTACTTATCGCTTGAGGTCTCACCACAAATGACGAACTTCATGGGGACTGCTTCGAGTGGGGTGTTGACGACACTTCTAGTCGAAGGGGCGACGCGAATGTTGCGTCACATGAAGAAAGGTGACCTTGTCATCGAAAACGTCAGCATCTATTTCATTAAACCTGTTCAAATCGAGAGCACGGTAACGATCCGGGCGAATGTCTTTGACGTCGGTCGAAAATTCGGGAAAGTCGATGTCGAGATGTATCAAGGCACACAAATCGTTGCGAAGGCACTCGTGACATCCCAACTCATCGATCGTTAAATGAACCAAAAAGAACCGAAGTCAATGGACTTCGGTTCCTCTGAATCTAGCTCAGGATTGCTCCATCTCGCGGACGACATACGGATAAATCTTTTTGTAACGGATGAATCCGGCGATGAATGAAGCAACACCGACGATGATTAAAATGGAACAAACGATTTTCCCGACGAGTGTCGTTAATCCGTTTCCAGAAACGAACTGGTTGACGGCAAATAGGATAACGAACAAGCTCAACCAAATGCTCGCTTGCGTATTGAACAAGTATTTTCGGTTCGTGCTTTTCGTATGGAACGCGCGGCGTTTTGCTAACAAATACCCACCAAGCGAGAAAACGATGAGGGCGATGAGGATGAATTGCATGTTAAAAGGACCTCCTTTTTGTCTTCATCTCATATCATATCAAGATTAGAGGAGCTGTGCACAGTGAAAGAGCAAATCAAACAAATGATTGAAGCGGCAGATACGATCATCATTCATCGTCATGAACGTCCAGATCCCGATGCACTCGGTAGTCAATTCGGTTTGCAATTGACGTTACAACATCAATTCCCTAGCAAAACGGTATTAACGGCCGGAGAAATGGCGACATCATTGTCATTCATGGGAGAGCTCGATCAAGTAGACGATGAATTATACAAAGAGGCGTTAGTCGTGATTCTGGATACAGCGAATCAAGCGCGGATTGACGGGAAGGTCGCAATGACAGGAAAAGACGTCATTAAAATCGACCATCATCCGGATGAAGATCTATACGCACCAGTACAACTCGTCGATACGACGATGAGTTCGACATCGGAACTGCTCGTTCATTTATTGAACGAATGGGGATACGAGATTCCAACATCAGCTGCCATTCAATTCTACGCTGGGATCGTTGGTGATACGGGACGTTTCCAATTCCGTGGCACGACGAAACGAACATTTGAAGTCGCAGCGCAATTGATTGATGCAGGAATCGATACGGACTGGTTGTATCGCAATATGTACGAAACAGAACTTGCGGCGCTTCATTTACAAGGATACGTCCTGCAACATATTCAATTGACGGATCAAGGTGTCGGTTATGTCGTATTGACACAAGATACGTTGAAGCAGTTTGGTGCGACGGTTGAGCAAGCATCGTTGCTCGTCAATAGTTTTGCCGGTTTAAAAGGCATGAAGTGTTGGGCATTGTTCCTTGAGACGGATACGGAGGTTCGCGTCCGGATTCGTTCGAAGGGTCCCGTCATCAATGAAGTAGCAAAAGAATTCAATGGTGGTGGACATCCGATGGCGTCTGGTGCAACGATTGGACAGTTGAGTGAAGTCGAACGTGTCATCCGTCGTCTGGACGAGGTCGCTGCTAACTTCCAGTTTTAAATGGAAAAAGGCTGCTCGGTCTCACTCCTCTCATTGAGGAAGCGAAGCGAACAGCCTTTTTACGCTTATTGCGTTTTTGTTTCGTCTTGCGGAATGAACCAAACGCCACGATCTGTGTGATCTTCAATGACATTCAGTTGAAGTTCAGCGACAGATTTGCGAATCTTCTCAGCGATTTCTTCCGTTTCAGTAAAAGCGGTAACACCGAGCTTTAATTGTTCGACTTTTTCACGTGCGATTTGACTGCGATTCAAAATCATGAGAAACGCTCCTTCCGTACCCGTCATGATATTTCTATACTTATTGTATCGAATAATAAATCAGATGGCGAGTACTTGAGTCAGTTAGATATGAAGGTTCTGAAAACTTTTAAAAACATCCATCAGAAGAGAAAGGAGAATGGAAGATGCATATAAATGTTCGAACGCAGTTTAGTCCATTACAGAGTTTAGTTCGAATCGAGCCCTATCTCGATGAACTAGTCCGTCGACACATCGGACGAGCGGTCATCTGTGAAACGACATTGACAGGAGTTCCCGCATTCATCGATGCATGTCAGCGTCGAAATATGCAACCGATCGTCGGATGGGAGCAGCGAATCGAAGAAGAAGAATTTTGTATCTTATGGTTTGCTTTTTCTTCTGATGGACTGCGTCAACTGTATCGACTAGCCAGTCAACAAGGGGAGACTGAAGTTTCATCACTGATCGCGGTGCTCGTGCCACTGCGTCAAGCCTCTGAAGATGCGACGCGTCTACGTCGTTCCTTCGTTCAATGGATGGGACATGTTCAAGGAGCGCGTACATATATGGGTGTGACCTCTAGTCGCTCAACGGTCGAACGAGAGAGTCGTGCGCGTTACCGCGAAGTCGCAGCAGCGCTTGGTGTTGAGACCGTCCCAGTCGATCCTGTTCGTTACATCCGTCGAGATGAAGCGTCAGCGTATCAAGCGATACGTGCGATTGGTGAAGCGACGACGTTCCAAGACCAAAAGACAGATCGTCTGATGCATTTAAAGACCCGGGAAGAGTTACTCGAAGACTTTACCGAGCGAGAAATTACGATGGCGGAGCAGTTTGCTACGACATCTGAACGCTTGGAATTACCGTTTCAACAACGTCCACTGCCGCGTGTCGCGGAAGACTCGAATGCGTTATTACGGAAACGTGCTGAGGAAGGGTTACTGGCACATGGTCATGAAAGTAATGAAGCGCGGGAACGTCTCGCTTATGAACTATCAGTCATCCATAAGACAGGATTTGCCGATTATTTTTTAATCGTTGAAGAACTCGTACGTAGTGCAAAAGCGAAAGGCATCTTCGTTGGACCCGGTCGAGGCTCAGCAGCCGGATCACTTGTCAGCTATGCGCTTGGGATCACGACGGTGGATCCATTGAAGTATGGATTACTATTCGAACGTTTCTTGAACCCCGAGCGGATTTCGATGCCGGATATCGATATCGATATCGAAGATGAACGACGCGAAGAAGTATTAGAGGATCTCGTGATGCGTTATGGAAAAGATCACGTCGCTCAAATCGGTACATTGTCGACGCTCGGTGCCAAAGCCGCTTTGCGAGACGTCGGACGGACGCTAGAGTTTTCGAAGGATGAATTAGATGCTGCGGTCAAACAGCTTGGAAAATCCACGACGTTACAAGGAATCGAACAAAACAAACAGACATATCGCTGGTTCTCTGGAAGCGAAAAGCGCCGGCAACTGTTGCAACTAGCGCAAGCGGTCGAGGGTCTCCCGCGACAACGTTCGGTTCACGCGGCTGGCGTCGTCATTGGATCTGAACAGCTCGTCGAGACGACACCCGTTGAAACGGGACCAAATGAACGCTATGTGACGCAGTTTTTGATGCAGGCATTGGAACGTCAAGGATTGTTGAAAATTGACTTGTTAGGATTACGAAATCTCAGTCGTTTGCGTCGGATGGAAGAATTGATTCGACGAGAACAGCCATCCTTTACGCTCACGCAAATTCCGGAAGAAGACCGCGCGACATTCCAAGTCTTTGCCCGCGCCGAGACGGATGATATTTTCCAATTCGAGTCGACGGGTATGAAACAGACGTTGCGCGAAGTCAAACCGAATCGGTTCGAGGATTTGGTAGCAACGATGTCACTCTATCGTCCGGGACCAATGAAATTCATTGATCTGTACGCGAAACGAAAAGCTGGTCAACCTTATCAGATGTTACATCCCGTATTAGAAGACGTACTTGCACCAACGTATGGCATCATCGTCTATCAGGAACAAGTCATGGAAATCACTCGTCGAGTGGCTGGATTTACACTCGCACAAGCAGATTTATTACGACGTGCGATTTCTAAGAAAAGTACGGATTCGCTCGAACAGGAACGGGTTCGTTTTCTCGAAGGAGCAAAATCGAATGGATTCGATGATGCGATTGCACATTCACTCTATGAACAAATTGAGCGATTTGCTGGGTATGGATTCAACCGAAGCCATGCGGTCGCCTATTCAAAGATTAGTTACGCCCTCGGATATATCAAAGCGCATTTCCCACACATTTTCTTACTCGTCTCGGTCGAACAACCGGAGCGTCTCGTCCGATTGATGCGCGAACGACATCTTCCTGTCCTATCGCCGGACGTCTGGATTTCCGATTACCGTTCTTCGTTAGAAGGCAAAGGGATTCGTCTCGGAATACATGTGATTAAAGGTATTTCCGAGCGAGAGTTCGAACGTGTAAAGGAAGCATCAAAGCACACGGCGACGATTGCTGATCTATTGACCCACGTCGGATGGGGTAAGAAGGAGCGCGCAAAAATCGAATTGTTACTCTACAGTGGTGCGCTAGATCGAGCGACACACGGCGATCGCGGACTCGCTGAACAAGAAGTACTCGAATATTTCACTGAGTCGTCGAATACATTACTTCCAGACGAGTTGGCAATTCTCGGGAAACGCCGGACACAGAAGTCCTCGAAACGAAGTGATTCCGATTGGGCACGATTAGAACGGGAAGCGCTTGGGTTCTGGTTGACGTATTCGCCGTTGACGACAGCAATGAAAGCTCCGGTTGAATCTGCTTATTTCCATGACCTTGGCGTCGGTTCGGAAACACATTATTTAGTCTGTTATATTGATCAGATTCGAGAATTCAAGACGAAACGCGGTCAAACGATGGCGGTCATTCAGGCAGTCGACGGATATTCGAATGAAGAGGTCGTCGTCTTCCCGAATCAATATGAACGATTCCGTCGATCACTTTATTTAGGGAACGTCTTGCTGATTGAACTAAAGGTGCAGGATCGCGAAGGGGAGCGTCAGTTCATTTTGGAACGTCTGCGTCCGCTTGGGCAAGATGTGCTATTCGTCAAGTTAACATCAAAAAATGAGCTGGCCGCACTCGAACAGTTGCTTGAAGCAGTACCAGGCGATATTCCAGTCGTCGTTCGCTACGCGGATTCACGCGAGACGAAATCGTTACCGCCGCTCTATGCAGTGCAGCATGATGAGGAATTACTAGCTCGGCTACGTATTCGGTTTGGCGAGGATCATGTCGTCCTGAAAAATGTCCCCCGCTCAAACTAGTACTAGGTAATAAGATTTGTTATAATAAGGGGTAATTGGTCTGACCAATGCCACCGATTGAAGCAACCGACTGAAGGGTCAGAAAGGTGGTGCCGTATCGATATGGAGAAGAAACGAAATGCGTTTGAAGCCAATATCGCGGCGATTAAATTGATGATCGAACAAGATGGATTAGTTCCAGGAGACCGTATTCCATCAGAACGGGAACTGGCAGAACGACTATCCATCAGTCGACCGTCCGTGCGAGAAGCATTACGGACGCTCGCTTATTTAGGGATCGTCGAGACACGACATGGAGGCGGAAGCTTTCTATTGAACCGTGACGATCATACCTATATTCAAATCATCGCTCAATTCTTAGTGACTGGCGATTCGAAGTTCGAAGACTTGGCAGGAACGCTCCGCTTGCTTGAGCAAGCAGCGCTCACGCAGCTGGATGACCTTTCGGTGCTTGCACCAGTCGTATCATCCGATGCAGCGTTTCGTGAGACGTTGATTCAGACGGTCGATAACGATTTGTTTGAACGAATCTGGCGACAAGTCAATGCCTTCCATAAAAGCTTCGGTCAAGGGGAACTCTATACGCAGGCGGAACGGGAACAACTCTTGAACCGCCCATAGGATGACAAGGGGGAACTGAACGTGCAAGCATTTTTTCGAAAACCTAAAAAGTTCGTCACGCTGACTTCGAAGGAGCAGCGTGTCGATGTGCCAGTTGGCCTAATGACGAAATGTCCGAAATGTAAATTAATCCAATATACGAAACAACTGGAGGCGAACTTACGTGTCTGTTCATGTGGGTATCATCACCCGTTGACCGCGCAAGAACGTTTTACGCAATTATTCGATGAAGGTTCGGTGACGTATTTCGACTTACCGGCAGTTCAAGCGGATCCGCTTGGATTCCAGGATTACCCGGAAAAATTAAAGGGCGACCAAGTCAGAACGGGTCTTGAGGAAGCGATCGTCTGTGGCGTCGGGAATGTGAATGGTCACCCACTCGTCGCTTGTGTCATGGATGCACGATTCCGCATGGGCTCGATGGGTGCAGCAGTCGGTGCTGCGATTTCTGAAGCGGTTCGTTACGCAACAAAACATCGTCTACCTGTCACGATTTTCTCCGCTTCAGGTGGAGCACGGATGCAAGAGGGAATGGTTAGTCTCATGCAGATGGCGAAATCGAGTCTCTTCTTAAAACAGCATTCAGATGCTGGATTACTTTATATTTCTTGTATGACGCATCCGACGACCGGCGGGGTATCAGCAAGTTTTGCGATGCTCGGTGACTTTAACATCGCTGAACCGGGGGCGTTGATCGGGTTTGCAGGTCGACGGATCATCGAACAGACGATACGTGAAAAACTACCGGAAGATTTCCAAACAGCAGAATTCTTATTACAAGCAGGTCAACTGGACGATGTCGTATCACGACATGATCTGAAAACGTACTATACGCGAATCTTAAAGCTACATGCGGAGGGAACGAACCATGCAACCATTTGACCAACCAGTCATCGCGTTACGCGAAAAAATTCTTGAGCTCCATGATATGGCGGAAACACAAGGACTAGACTTCAAGGAAGAACTCCAACTTCTTGAAGAACGCCTTCATCGGTTAGAACTCGATATTTACGGGAATATGAAAGCGTGGAATCGCGTTCAATTGGCACGTCATCCAGAACGTCCAACGACACTCGATTACATTGAATCCATTTGTGAAGACTTCATCGAGTTGCACGGCGATCGTCATGGATATGATGATGCGGCAATCGTCGGTGGAATCGGAACACTGAATGGTCGTCCGGTGACGATCATCGGTCATCAACGCGGAAAAGATACAAAAGAAAACATTCGTCGTAATTTCGGGATGCCACATCCGGAGGGGTACCGAAAAGCACTACGTCTCATGCAACAAGCGGAGAAATTCAATCGACCAATCATTACGTTCATCGACACGAAAGGGGCTTACCCAGGACGTGCAGCAGAAGAACGTGGTCAGAGTGAGGCCATCGCGAAAAACTTGTTTGAGATGGCTGGTATGACGGTTCCAATCATCTCGATCGTCATCGGTGAAGGTGGATCAGGTGGTGCTTTAGGAATCGGAGTGTGTGATCAACTCTTGATGCTCGAGAATTCAACGTATTCGGTCATCTCTCCTGAAGGTGCTGCAGCATTGTTATGGAAAGATGCAAGTCTTGCGGAGAAAGCGGCAGAATCGATGAAAATCACAGCGCCTGATTTATTACGACTCGGGATCGCGGATGCCATCATTCCAGAAGTCGTCGGAGGGGCGCATCTCGATGTGTCATTACAGGCGGATAAATTAAAAACTGTATTGGTACAGAAGCTCGAATCATTGGTTCATCTGACCAAGGAAGAGCTCATTGATCAGCGGACTGAAAAATATCACCAAATTGGCACATAAGCACCATGTAATCGCTATCATGATTGATATTCCTCATTTCCGGAATCGATGATGAAAAAGCTAGTGAAAGTTTATGCAATCTGCCCTGTTGTAAAACAAGAAAACAACGTGCTATTTTAGATTCAGATTAATGGAGAGGTGATTAACGTGAGTTTAAAACGGATTGCTGTCTTAACGAGTGGCGGCGATGCACCCGGTATGAACGCTGCGGTGCGTGCTGTCACGCGTAAAGCGATTTTTCATGGCTTAGAAGTATTCGGTGTCTACAATGGCTACCAAGGATTAATCAACGGGGACATCGTCCAGTTGAACCTTGGATCAGTCGGTGACATCATTCAACGAGGCGGAACGTTCCTACGTTCAGCACGTTGCCCTGAGTTCCGTACAGAAGAAGGACGAGCAAAAGCGGTCGTCAATCTAAAGAAATTTGAAATTGATGCACTCGTCGTCGTAGGCGGAGACGGGTCGTATCGTGGTGCCCAAAAATTGACGGGACTTGGTTTCCCGACAATTGGACTTCCAGGTACGATCGATAACGACATCCCTGGAACGGACTATACGATCGGTTTTGATACAGCGCTCAACACGGCGCTTGAAGCGATCGATAAAATCCGTGATACGGCATCGTCGCATGAGCGAACGTATGTCATTGAAGTCATGGGACGCGATGCGGGTGATATCGCATTATATGCAGGACTTGCTGGTGGAGCAGAATCGATTCTTGTTCCCGAGCGTCCTGAAGATTTAAAAGAAGTGCTTTCCCGTATTCAAAGTGGTGTCGACCGCGGTAAGAAGCACTCAATCGTCATCGTCGCTGAAGGAGCAGGTCGTGCTCAGGACGTGGGAGACGCGATCGCAAAAGAAACAGGTCTCGATACACGCGTCACGGTACTTGGTCACGTTCAACGTGGTGGAGCACCAACGGCAGCGGACCGTGTACTTGCAAGTCGGATGGGGGCGCATGCCATCGAAATCCTACTTCAAGGAAAACAAGGACGTGTCGTAGGTGTACGTGGTGGTAAGATGATCGATCTCGATATCGATGAGGCACTCGACGAAAATAAACATGAGCTGGATCTTGATATTCTTGAGCTTTCAAAACAGCTTTCGATTTAACGAACGTCGATAGGATTGAAATGGACAAGAGAACTTGGCCAAACACCGTAGGAGGTTTATGGAATATGCGTAGAACTAAAATTGTATGTACGATTGGACCGGCGTCAGAAAAACGTCTTCCAGAAATGATTGAAGCAGGTATGAACGTCGCTCGTTTGAACTTCTCACACGGCGATTATGAAGAACACGGTGCACGTATCACGGATATCCGTCGTGCAGCGAAAGAAGCAAACAAAATCGTTACGATTCTTCTTGATACGAAAGGACCAGAAATCCGGACACATTCGTTTGAAGAAGGAAAAGCGCTTCTCGCACGTGGTCAAGAAGTCATCATCGTTAGCGGAGACGCAAACGAAATCGTCGGAACGAAAGATAAATTCTCAGTCACGTATGAAGGACTCTATGATGACGTCGAAGTTGGTTCGATGATCATGCTTGATGACGGTCTCATCGGTCTTCGTGTCACTGAAAAACTTCCGAACCGTGAGCTTCGTTGTTCCATCGAAAACGAAGGCGTCATCAAGACGAAAAAAGGCGTTAACTTGCCAAACGTGAAGGTTAACCTTCCTGCTTTGACAGAAAAAGATATTGCGGATATCGAGTTCGGTATCAAGAGCGATATCGATTTGATCGCGGCATCTTTCGTACGCCGTGCGTCAGACGTCGTTGCGATTCGTCAATTGCTTGAGAAAAACAACGCGAGCCATATCAAAATCTTCCCGAAAATCGAGAACCAAGAAGGTGTCGATAACATCGAAGAAATCCTTGCGATTTCGGACGGTTTGATGGTAGCGCGTGGTGACCTCGGTATCGAGATTCCAACGGAAGAAGTCACACCAACTCAAAAAGACTTGATCAAGCTTTGTAACGACTTCGGTAAACCAGTCATTACAGCAACACAAATGCTTGACTCGATGCAACGTTTCCCACGTCCAACACGTGCTGAAGCATCAGACGTCGCGAACGCGATTCTTGATGGTACGGATGCAATCATGCTTTCAGGTGAGACAGCAGCAGGGGACTACCCAATCGAATCTGTCCAAATGATGCACTCGATCGCAAAACGTACAGAAAAAATGCTCGACTACAAGCTCTTGTTGAAAGATCGTCAGACACGTAGTGAGCACACAGTAACGGATGCAATCGCTCAAGCGGTTACGCACACTGCAATCAACTTGGACGCAAAAGCAATCTTGACACCGACACAATCGGGTTACACGGCTGCACGTATCTCGAAATACCGTCCGGAGCCAAACATCGTCGCGGTTACACCAAGCGCACGTGTCGCACGTCAGTTAAACATCGTATGGGGCGTGTACCCAATCGTCGTTGATCATCTTTCAGACAACACGGATGATATGTTGACACTTGCTGCGGACACAGCAAAAGACGCTGGTTTCGTCACAGATGGTGATCTCGTCGTCATCTCAGCAGGTATTCCTGCTTTGACTGCTGGTACAACGAACATGTTGAAAATCCACATCGTCGGTAAAGAGATCGCAAACGGTCGCGGTATCGGTGAGCGTGGAGTCGTTGGCGAAGTCGTCATCGCAAACAATGCTGAAGAAGCAAACGCGAAAGCGAAGCCAGGCATGATCCTCGTTACGAACTCAACTGATCGTGACATGATGCCTGCAATCGAGATGGCTGCAGCGATGATCACAGTTGATGGCGGATTGACAAGCCATGCTGGAATCGTTGGACCATCACTCGGTAAACCAGTCATCGTTGGTGTCGAAGATGCATTGACAGTCTTCAAAGACGGTCAAATGATCTCAATCGATCCATTGACAGGTAAACTATATAACGCATAATCCATTCATGACGGACGTGACTTAGGTCATGTCCGTCTTTTTTTGTATGAGGAGGACGTATGGAAGCTTATCTTTTTTTGATTGCCCTCGTCTTCATTGGGGTCATCGCACAAAATAAATCATTAATCATCGCTGCAGCCTTCCTGCTGATCATCAAGGCGATCGGGCTGGATGGTAGACTGTTTCCTTCCTTACAGGCAAAAGGGATCACGTGGGGCGTCACATTGATCACGGCAGCGATCCTCGTACCGATTGCAGCAGGGGATATCGGATTTAAGGAGTTGCTCCAAAGTATTCGGGGACACATCGGCATCATCTCATTTTTATCAGGAATCTTTGTTGCAATCGTCGCAGCACACGGTGTTGGACTGATGAAAGAAGATCCACTCGTGACGACAGCCTTGCTAGCTGGAACGATTCTTGCAGTCGGACTCTTTAGAGGTGTACCGGTTGGACCATTGATTGGTGCTGGAATCGCGGCGCTCGTCATTGGAATGTGGGATGTCATCGCAAAAGCGTTCACAGGATGAACCGAATCAGCAAAGTAACTGAATTAATTTTTTGATAATAGTATGCAAGTTCATTCACTTTTTGGGTATTTTTGTTTATACTAAGAACAGAAACAAGATGGTCTATTCAAGAGTACAGCGCTACAAGCATGGGGAACGACTCTTGAGTGGACGTCTTTTTTTCAATACGGAAATGAAAGCGTTTTAAATTTCTGGGGAAAAAAAGGGGGATTATTGTCATGACGCAAACTAAAGGTTTAGAAGGAATCGTCGCGACTTCATCGAAAATCAGTTCGATCATCGATGGTCAATTGACGTATGGCGGTTATACGATTGATGATTTGGCGGAGCACGCCTCATTTGAGGAAGTCGTCTTCTTGTTGTGGAACGACCGTCTACCAAAAGAAGAGGAATTGAAGCAACTATCGGAAGCACTCATTTCCGAAGCAACGGTTGCGACTGCCGTTCTTGAAACAATGAAGGCAGCACCGAAGTCGGCGAATGCGATGGCGACGATTCGAACAGCGCTCTCTCAACTCGCGCTTTACGATGAGACATCGGAAGATATGTCGACTGAGGCGAATTACGCTAAAGCCATCAAATTACAGGCACAAATCGCAACACTCGTCACAGCTTACGCCCGTATTAAAAAAGGACAAGAGCCGATTGCACCTAAAACGGGTCTTTCATACGCAGGAAACTTCTTGTTCATGTTGACGGGTGAAGAGCCAACGGAAGTTGCAGAAAAAGCTTTCAACCAAGCGCTCGTTCTTCACGCTGACCACGAGTTGAACGCTTCGACGTTCACAGCACGCGTGTGTGTCGCGACGCTCTCTGACGTCTACTCAGGTGTGACGGCAGCGATGGGCGCATTAAAAGGACCACTTCACGGTGGCGCGAACGAAGCCGTCATGAAGATGTTGTTAGAAATTGATTCGGTTGAAAAGGTTGACGAGTATGTTCATAATAAACTTGAGAACAAGCAAAAAATCATGGGCTTCGGTCACCGTGTCTACAAGGACGGCGACCCACGTGCGAAGCACCTTCAAGAAATGAGTCGTCAGCTGACTGCTCAAATCGGGGAGCCGAAATGGTATGAGATGTCAGTTAAGATCGACGAAATCGTCCAATCGGAAAAAGGATTGAAACCAAATGTTGATTTCTATTCCGCTTCTACGTACCATGCACTTGGACTTGATACAGAACTATTCACTCCAATCTTTGCAGTAAGTCGGATGTCAGGTTGGTTGGCGCACATTTTAGAGCAGTATAGCGATAACCGTCTGATTCGCCCGCGTGCAGACTACACGGGTGAAACGCACCGGACATACGTGTCCATCGAAGAACGTTAAAAGGACGGGGAGGAGCAATCCTCTCCTGATTTTTGATGTAGATTACAATTACTTAAGGGGGATTTTTAGACATGGCTACACTTCAAGGCGAAAACATCACAGTAACTAACGGTACACTTCAAGTTCCAAACGCTCCAATCATTCCGTTCATCATTGGTGACGGAACAGGACCTGACATCTGGAACGCAGCGGTACGTGTGTTTGATGCAGCAGTTGAAAAAGCATACAACGGTGAGAAGAAAATCGAATGGAAAGAAGTCTACGCTGGTGAAAAAGCATTCAACAAAACAGGCAACTGGTTACCAGAAGAGACACTTGATCTCATCCGTGAGCACATCATCGCAATCAAAGGACCACTGACGACACCAGTCGGCGGCGGAATCCGTTCGTTGAACGTTGCTCTACGTCAAGAGCTTGATTTGTACACATGTCTTCGTCCAGTCCGCTACTTCACAGGTGTGCCTTCACCGGTTAAACGCCCAGAAGATACAGACATGGTCATCTTCCGTGAAAATACTGAAGACATCTACGCCGGAATCGAATACGCAGAAGGTAGCGAAGGCGCTGCAAAACTGCTTGAGTTCCTTCAAAACGAAATGGGTGTCAATAAAATCCGCTTCCCTGAGACATCTGGTCTTGGAATCAAACCGATTTCAAAAGAGGGAACAGAACGCCTCGTCCGTGCAGCAATCGAATATGCACTCGAGAACAAACGCGCTTCGTTGACGCTCGTTCATAAAGGAAACATCATGAAGTTCACTGAGGGTGCTTTCAAAAACTGGGGCTATGAGCTTGCTGAGCGTGAATACGCAGAACACGTCTTCACTTGGAACCAATATGATCGCATCAAGGAAGAAGAAGGAACAGATGCTGCGAATAAAGCACAAGCAGACGCAGAAGCTGCTGGTAAGTTGATCGTGAAAGACTCAATCGCTGATATCTTCTTACAACAAATCTTGACTCGTCCAAAAGAGTTCGATGTCGTTGCGACAATGAACTTGAACGGTGACTACATCTCAGATGCACTTGCTGCACAAGTCGGTGGTATCGGAATCGCACCTGGAGCAAACATCAACTACATGACAGGTCATGCGATCTTTGAAGCCACTCACGGTACAGCACCGAAATACGCTGGACTTGATAAAGTAAACCCATCGTCTGTCATCTTGTCAGGCGAAATGATGTTCCGTCACCTCGGCTGGAACGAAGCAGCAGATCTCATCATCAAATCGATGGAAACATCGATTGAATCGAAAGTCGTCACATACGACTTCGCACGTCTCATGGATGGTGCGACTGAAGTGAAGTGTTCTGAATTCGCGGACGAACTCATCAAAAACATGTAATCCGATCAGGAGGAATGAGTCGATGAACAGACGGAAGAAGATCGCAGTCATAGGAAGTGGCTTTACGGGCGCAACGACAGCACTCTATCTTGCTCAGCGAGAGCTAGGAGATGTCGTCCTCGTCGACCGACCCGAGCAAGAGAATCCGACGAAAGGAAAGGCGCTCGATATGCAAGAGGCAGCGCCGATCCTCGGGTTTGATGCATCAGTAAAAGGGACATCGAACTATGCCGACATCAACGGTGCGGATATCGTCGTCATCACTGCCGGTATCGCTCGGAAGCCAGGGATGAGCCGCGAGGACCTCGTGAGTACGAATGCTGCCGTCATGACGGCTGTGACGAAGGAAATCGTCGCGCATGCACCGGAATCGATCATCATCGTTTTGACGAATCCGGTCGATGCGATGACGTATACAGTCTATCAAGCATCTGGTTTTCCGAAAGAGCGTGTCATCGGTCAATCCGGTGTCCTCGACACGGCACGTTTCCGGACATTCTTAGCAGAGGAACTGAACGTTTCTGTAAAGGATGTATCGGGATTCGTACTCGGCGGACACGGGGATGACATGGTGCCACTACTGCGCTATTCTCAGGCGGGAGGCATTCCAATCGAGAAACTGATATCCAAGGAGCGGTTAGAGGCGATCGTTGACCGAACACGTAAAGGCGGCGGTGAAATCGTTCAGTTACTCGGAAACGGTTCCGCTTACTACGCACCGGCAGCAGCAATTGCTGAGATGGTCGAGGCGATCTTGAAGGACCAGCGACGTATTCTACCTGCCATTGCTTATCTCGAAGGCGAATATGGATATGACGATATGTATTTCGGTGTACCGGTCATTCTTGGCGGAAACGGTGTCGAGCATGTCTATGAACTCGAACTGACGACTGAGGAGCAAGAGGCTTTGAATCGCTCTGCCTCTACAGTCCGTTCTGTACTCGACTTATTAAAATCTTGATTCAAAAAAAGACGAACTTGTCACTTTCGACAAGTTCGTCTTTTTTCATCTCGTCATAATCGATGAGGAGAAGCATAGTGCGATAACTTGGCATACCAAGGGCAGACCAGTATAAGAAGAAATGTCAGCCACGGAATCAAATATCCGATTCGAAGGAAGTGACCTTGATGTTCCATATGGAGGTGTTGTGAGTTTTGACAATGCGGACAGGGCAGTCCGTGAGCAGACCACATTAAACGATAGATTGTTCGAGCAGGCCAGGATTGACGACAAACGGTGCATCGTGCCACGCGAGTGCCTCCTTTCATTCATAGGTTAATTGTGTAAAGTGTGTTTTTCACAACATACGATACACATAGGAGAAAAGTTCCAATTTCAATAAACATGTAGAAAAAAAGATTGTATTAGGGTAAGGACAAAGGTACGTCATTTTATTCCACTAAGGGGGATGCCATATGCGCGCCGTAACATACCAAGGAGCAAAAGATGTTCAAGTCAAACAAGTCCAGGATCCATCGATTGATAAAAACGATGATATCATCGTCAAAATCACATCGACTGCCATTTGTGGATCAGATTTACACATCTATCAAGGAAATATGCCGGCTCACAAAGATTATGTCATTGGTCATGAACCGATGGGCATCGTTGAAGAGGTTGGACCAGGTGTGACGAAGGTCAAGCGTGGCGACCGCGTCGTGTTACCGTTTAATGTTGCTTGTGGTCACTGTTTCTTTTGTGAACATGATATGGAGAGTCAATGTGATAACTCGAACGGAAATCCCCATGTCGATACAGGTGGGTACTTCGGTTTTACAGAAGAGTTTGGTGGACATCCCGGTGGTCAGGCGGAATATTTAAAAGTTCCGTTCGGGAATTTCATGCCACTCGTGATTCCTGAATCATGCGAATTAGAAGATGAGGCATTATTGTTCTTATCTGATGTTTTACCTACGGCGTATTGGAGTGTCCTGCATGCGGGTGTGAAAAAAGGAGATACGGTCGTCGTACTCGGATCAGGACCAGTTGGACTAATGACACAAAAATTTGCATGGATGCAAGGAGCAAAGCGAGTCATTGCGGTGGATGATCAAGTGTATCGATTAAATCATGCTAAAGTCACGAATAAAGTCGAGACAGTAAATTTCTCGGATCACGCAGAAAGTGGTGCGTATATTAAAGAGCTGACACAAGGTGGAGCAGACGTCGTAATTGATTGCGTCGGTTTTGATGGGAAGATGTCCCCTGTAGAAAAAATTGAACAAAAGATTGGTCTACAAGGTGGAACGTTGAGTGCCATTGACATTGCAAAGGACGCTGTCCGGAAATTTGGTACTGTGCAGTTGACAGGCGTCTACGCTAAAAAATATAATCAGTTTCCACTTGGCGATTTCTTTACCCGAAATATTACGCTGAAAATGGGACAAGCACCAGTCATTCATTTGATGCCGGAACTGTTCCAGAAAATCATCAATCAAGAATTTGATCCGACGGATATCGTGACACACCGAGTGGCACTTGATGATGCTGCTTCTGCCTATCAGACATTTAATGATCGGACAGATGGATGCATCAAGGTCGTCTTGAAACCATAAGCTATATCATACTCAAACAGCCCATCCGATTATTGGATGGGCTGTTGTACATCATAGGATTAAAAGAAGAAGACGGGCCATAGAAGACCGACGACTAGTCCGAGTAACAGACCGACGAACACCTGAAACTCGGTATGACCGACGAGCTCATTCAGGAGAGGAGTCTCATGGCGAATTCCTTTGAAATAATCATTGAGTAGTTTTGCCTGAACACCGACTGCTTGTCTGACACCGGTCGCATCATACATGATGATTGTCGCAAAGATGACAGTCAGTGCGAAAATCGAAGACGAGAAGCCCTCCTGAAAACCGATGACAACGGCTAAGGCGACGACAGTCGAACTATGTGAACTAGGCATACCACCGGAAGCAAACATGATTTCCAGGTCGAACTTTCGTGTCCGAACCAAACTCGTGACAAGCTTCGCTGCTTGAGCGATGAACCACGCCGTGATGGCTGCAAAAAGGGGATGGTTCCATTCCATACATTCTACCTCCTACAATTAACGATATGTATTGTTTCCCCGTTTTATTAGCTTTTACACGAACGATCTAGTTGGATTCGGCATCTCCTTTAAAGATTATGTAAAGAAACTGCAGAAAGATTTGTGGTTTTCCATTAAAAGTCGGTAAGATGAAGACAGACGAAGCGGATTCCACGGAATTCCTCATTCGAAAAGAAGGAAACTTGAGGGGGATGCAAGGTTTGAAAGATAAAATTATCGTGGTAGATGATGAGTTGTCGATTGCAACGTTGTTGAAGTTCAACTTAGAACAAGCCGGCTTCATCGTTGAAACAGCTCATGATGGGATGTCTGGTTTAAAATTAGCAGAAAAACAAGATGCGGCATTGATCGTCTTAGATTTGATGTTACCGGAGCTTGATGGTCTTGAAGTATGTAAACGTCTCCGCCAGCAAAAAATCAATACACCGATTTTGATGTTGACGGCAAAAGATGACGAATTTGATAAAGTTCTCGGATTAGAACTTGGAGCGGATGATTATTTGACGAAACCATTCAGTCCACGTGAAGTCGTTGCGCGCGTAAAAGCAATTTTACGTCGCATGAGTCATCAAACGACTTCGTCGGAAGAAGTGACGGATGGAACAATCATTATCGGAGATGTCAAAATCGTTCCTGACAATTACGAAGCATTTAAAGCCGAAGAGCGGTTAGAGCTCACGCCAAAAGAATTTGAGTTACTTGTTTACCTTGCAAAAAATAAAGGACGTGTGTTGACTCGCGACCAGTTGTTATCTGCCATCTGGAATTATGATTTTGTTGGCGATACCCGTATCGTAGATGTCCATATTAGTCATGTCCGAGAGAAAATCGAGCCGAATACGAAAAAACCGATTTACATTAAAACGATTCGCGGTTTAGGTTACAAGATGGAAGAGCCGAAGGCGGAATGAGTAAGTATCGCAAACGGTTTATCTTTAAAATGATTTCGTTCATCAGTCTCGTCCTTGTAGCACTTGGATTTTTATTAGGTCAATCCTTCAAAGAATTCTATGTCCAAAATGAAAAAGAAAAATTGATGGATGAAACAGCGCTAGTTGAGACGATTTTGAGAGATCGAGAAGTACCAGACATGTCTCGGTATGTAAATGAACTATATGCTGAATCGAATTTCGATATGATTTTATTCAACAGCCGTGGAGAAATCATTGCTGGAACACCTGTTGATGTGACGAAATTAAAAGTAGCGACCCTCAATTTTTCAGCCATTCCTGACGAGGGCACATTTGAATCGAAAACTGATGATAGTGTCGTCCAATTTACAAAACCTGTTCCGACAGCGGATGGGGGAGAAGTCTACGTCAGTTTCATTCGTTACGCCCAAGACTTGAATGTCATCTATTCACGGATTTGGACGGTCATCATTCTGTCCCTACTCGCCTCGTTAGTGATCATATTCTTGACGATCTATCGGTCGACGAAACGATTCCTACGTCCAATCGCAGAAGCAACAGATGTTTTACATGAACTGTCGCACGGGAACTACAAGTCGCGTGTGTATGAATTAGCGGCACCGGATGAATCACGCGATTTAGGGCGCTCTATCAATCTATTAGCGCGAAATCTCGAAAACGCATCGTCTGGTGAAGCAATGCAACGAGCACGTCTCGAATCTTTGATCGAATACATGGGCGCCGGTCTTATGTTGATTGATGAGAAGGGCTACGTCCTGCTCGTCAACCGGACGTATCGGGAAATGTTCAACATTCATGAACCGTCTAGTGGGAAGCTGTACTATCGTGTACTTCCGAACGAAAAAATGAGTCAGGTGATTGAAGATGTCTATCTGACGGAAAAACCGAATCGAAAGCAGTCGAGTGTTCGATTTGGCATCAATAGCCGGACGTTCATGGTCAGTGCCGCTCCGATTTTCGATAAGAACGGTCGCGTGCAGGGAACGACCGTCGTCTTTAACGACATCACGGAAATCAAAAAACTGGAACAAATGCGTAAAGACTTCGTCGCGAATGTCAGCCATGAATTAAAGACACCACTAACGTCCATTAAAGGATTTGCGGAAACGTTACTCGATGGTGCGCAAGAGGTTCCGGAAATCCGAGAGCAGTTCTTACGGATCATCCACGATGAATCGGAACGAATGCAGACATTGGTAGAAGATTTGCTTGAGCTGTCTCGTTTAGAACAAGATAACTATCAGCTCGAGACTGCAATCGTTGACGTGACAAGTCTCGTTCGGGAGACAGCAGCACTCCTGCATCGACGAGCAACAGAAAAAGAGATGACGATTCATATCGAAATGGAAGAGGAAGTCTTCATCCGAGCAGATCTGAATCGTCTGAAACAGGTCGTCGTTAACTTGGTTGCGAATGCGTTGAATTATACGCCGAACGGCGGCAACGTCTGGATTCAGCTCGAGGATGGAGAAGAGTCTGTCCAACTCATCATCAAAGATGATGGAATTGGTATTCATCCGAAAGAAACCCAACGAATCTTCGAACGTTTCTATCGTGTCGATAAGGCACGAAGCCGTAATTCTGGGGGAACGGGTCTTGGACTAGCCATCGTCAAACACATTGTCGACCTCCATCACGGTGAGATCGAAATCGCATCGGAAGAGCACAAAGGCACGACATTTACGATTCGTTTACCAAAACATGGCTGAATTTCACAGTGGATTCACATTTCCTTAATAGATGTATCTTATGATGAAAGTACCTTCTTCATCATCTGTATGGCGACTGGATCAGCTCCCATGTCGTCATGCCCTTGGCGGTTGACTCTCCGTGAGTCAATCGTCTTTTTTTGGTCATTTTTAGCGAACAAATGTGTGTAGAGTGATACAATAGGAACAGAAAATCGATTAAAGGGGCGTAGATGATGGAAAATAAATTGCTATTGATTGATGGGAACTCGTTGACCTATCGGGCGTTTTTCGCCTTACCACCAATGACGGATGCGCAAGGACGAAATACGAACGCAGCTTATGGCTTTACGATGATGTTATTGAAGTTGCTCGAGGAAGAACAACCGACACATATGCTCGTTGCCTTCGATGCTTCGAGTGAAACGTTCCGTCATGATGTATATCAGGAGTATAAGGGAAGTCGGGAAAAGACACCGTCCGAACTACGTGAGCAATTCCCGATCGTCCGGGATATCTGTGAAGCGCTCGGTATTCAAATGATGGAACTCCATCGCTATGAGGCAGATGATTTGATTGGTACGCTCGCACGAACGATGTCGACGGATCGGACGCGGATCGTCACAGGTGATAAAGATTTACTTCAACTTGTCACAGATAAGGTCGAAGTCTTGATCACGAAGCGTGGGATCACGGACGTCCAGTGCATGACGGAGGAACTGTTCGCTGAGACGTATGGTGGTCTAAAGCCGATTCAAATGATTGACCTGAAGGGGTTAATGGGGGATAAGTCGGATAACATTCCAGGGATTCCTGGGATTGGTGAAAAGACGGCAGTTAAATTGATTTCGGCATACGGTTCTGTCGAAGGACTGTATGAACATGTTGAAGACTTAAAAGGGAAGCAGAAGGAAAAAGTCATCGCGAACGAAGAACTCGCACGACTATCGAAAGAACTTGCGACGATTAAAGTTGATGTCCCGCTCGAGACGACGCTAGAGGATTTGCAAATTCGCGACGTTGATACCCAAGTGCCGTATTCGTTGTTCCAGTCGCTTGGCTTCAAGTCGTTGACGAATCGATTTGCTCCTGTCGTCAAAGAAGAGGATAAAGAGCAGTTGAACGTCGTGACGATCACTTCACTTCCTGAAGACGTCACCGATGCGGTGTTGCTTGCTGAACAGCTACGAGAGGATTACATGGAAGAAGACATCATCGGGTTTGCGATCGCGACGCCTGACACGATCTATGTTGCTGCTCCAACGCTCGTCGAGGATCCGGCATTCCGCCAATGGATCGAGTCGGAACATCGGAAGATTTGTCTCGATGCCAAACAAGTCGCATTCGCGTTGCGTAAGCATGGCTTAACCTTAAACGGTTATGAGGATTTGTTATTAGCGGGTTACTTATTGAATTTAAGTGGCGGCACGACGCTCGCTTCAATTGCTGGTCATTATGCATTGATGGCACCGAACGAAGAAGCGGTCCTCGGTAAGGGAGCCAAACGTCTAGCCCCAGCGGATGACGTATTACACCCTTATCTTGCAGAGAAAGCACGGATGATCGAGTTATTGTTCCCGAAAGTCCGGGAAGAGTTGAAGGCGAATCAGCAATATGAGCTGTATGAAACACTAGAGCGTCCATTGTCAGGTGTCCTCGCTGAGATGGAGTGGACCGGGATTCGTGTCGACGTCGCGACGCTCCAATCGATGCAAGCAGATCTTGCCGGACGTTTAACGGAACTTGAGACGTTGGTCTTTGAAGCGGCAGGTGAGTCGTTCAATATCAATTCACCGAAACAACTTGGTGTGATTCTGTTTGAAAAACTCGAACTGCCCGCCTTCAAGAAAACAAAGACCGGCTACTCGACTGCCGCAGACGTCCTTGAAAAACTGCGTCCGCTGCATCCGGTCATCGATCACATCATGTTATACCGGGAGCTCCAAAAATTACAGTCGACGTATGTCGAAGGCTTACAAAAAGTCATCAAGGAAGACGGAAAGATTCATACCCGTTTTGCTCAGACGATTGCCCAGACAGGCCGTTTAAGTTCGGTCAATCCGAACCTTCAGAATATCCCGATTCGGATTGAAGAAGGACGGAAGATTCGAAAAGCCTTCGTTCCAAGTGAAGCAGGCTGGTCACTGTACGCTGCCGATTATTCACAAATCGAATTACGTGTCATGGCCGATATGTCGCAGGATCAGACGCTTGTCGATGCGTTCTTACATGATGAGGATATCCATACTCAAACGGCAAGTAGTGTCTTTGGTGTTGAACCGGAGGATGTCACAGGAAATATGCGGCGTCAGGCGAAAGCTGTCAACTTCGGCATCATTTATGGAATCAGCGATTATGGACTGTCACAAAACTTGAACATCACGCGGAAGGAAGCACAATCGTTCATCGATCGTTATTTCGAGCTGTTCCCGCAAATCAAACAGTTCATGGACACGGCAATCGAGACGGCACGAGCGAATGGATTCGTCGAAACGTTGATGAACCGGCGCCGTAACATCCCGGATATCAATTCGAAAAACTTCAACTTACGTGGTTTTGCGGAACGTACGGCAATCAATACGCCGATTCAAGGTTCCGCTGCGGATATCATAAAAAAAGCGATGCTTGATGTCCATGCTGCTTTACAGGCATCTGATCTGAAAGCGCGTTTGTTATTACAAGTACACGATGAGTTGATTTTTGAAGCACCAGACGAGGAACTCGACGCTTTACAAGCGCTTGTCAAACAAGCGATGGAGCAGACCGTCGAATTATCCGTACCGCTACGCGTTGATGGGGGCGCAGGACATACGTGGTACGAAACGAAGTAAGCAAGGAGGAATAGACGTGCCTGAATTACCTGAAGTCGAGACCGTTCGTCGCAGTTTAGAACGTTCGGTCTCTGGAAAAACAGTCTCTTCCGTCAAAGTCTACCACCCGAAAATGATTCGGGGGATGGAAGTGGCACCATTTGCAGATGCCTTACATCAAGAACGGATCGAACGCGTCGAACGTCGCGGTAAGTTCCTACTCTTTGATTTTGATCGTTTTTATCTCGTCAGCCATTTGCGGATGGAAGGGAAGTACTTCCCGTATCCGCAACCGGTCGAGCGGGATAAACATACTCATGTCGTCTTCCGTTTCACGGATGGTTCGGAGCTGCATTACAATGACGTCCGGAAGTTCGGAACGATGGAATTACGTGATAAGGAAACAGCGATGCAAACTGCTCCACTGGCACAGCTGGAGCGTGAACCATTTGATCCAGAGTTCACAGCAGAAGTGTTAGCGGAGAATTTAATTCGTAAAAAAAGAAGTCCAATCAAAACGGCATTGCTCGACCAATCGATCTTCCTTGGTCTCGGTAACATCTATGTCGATGAGACCCTTCATGCGGCACGTGTCCATCCGTTGACGAAGGCTGGTGCCTTGACGCTTGATGATATTTCACGCATCCATCAAGCCGGTGTCGACGTCTTACGACAAGCGGTAGAAGCAGGGGGAAGTACGATCCGAAGTTATGTCTCACCTTCCGGAAAAGGTGAGTTCCAGCTTCAACTCGCGGTATACGGTCAAAAGGGCGAACCATGTCCCCGTTGCGGCACTGCCATTGAAAAAATCAAAGTCGGTGGACGAGGAACGCACTTCTGTCCGACGTGCCAACAGGTCGCCTTATGAGGGTTGGTCTGACGGGCAGTATCGCCACCGGTAAAAGTACGGTCTCTAGCTATCTGAAGCAAAAAGGAATAGCGGTCATCGATGCGGATCTTGTTGCGCGAGAAGTCATTGAACCAGGAGGGCGAGCCTATGATGGGGTCAAGATGGCCTTCCCGGAAGCATTCGAAGAAGGACGTCTCGTTCGTCCAAAACTCGGACAAATCATTTTTCAGGATAGCGAAAAACGACAACAGCTGAATCAGTTGATGCACCCAAGTATTCGACAACAGATGCTTGATGAAGCAGATGCCTATGAACGTTCAGGACATTCGCTCGTCGTATTTGATATTCCGTTATTACTTGAAGGCGATTGGCGGACGCTGTTCGACCGTGTCGTAGTCGTTTATTGTCCGGAAAACATGCAGTTAAGACGATTGATGCAACGTAATGATCTATCGGAAGAAGAAGCATATGCACGTATTCATTCGCAACTTAGCATTGAACAGAAAAAAGAGCTTGCGGATGATGTGTTCTTCAATGATGGGAGTCTTGATTCGTTATATCAACAAATCGATAAATGGTTAGTATTATATGACACCGATAAGCATGAGAGTGGTACATGAAAAGTGTGAAGTGAGAGAAGTTTCCATCTTCTCTCACTTTTTTTAGAGAACATAATGAAATCGCTTACATTTCATGATATAGTTCTATCTGTAAACGGAGCTACATCCGTCACATTGAAGGGGGATCCGCACATGGGAGTCAAGGTGGCAGTCAATGGTTTTGGTCGAATTGGTCGAATGGTCTTTCGACGTCTGATCGCTGAGGGGAAAAGCGAAGTCGTAGCAATCAATGCAAGCTATCCAGTCGAAACACTCGCACATTTAATCAAGTACGATACGGTACATGGGAAATTCAATTATCCGGTCGACATCATCGATGGGGCGTTGATGGTTGACGGAAGACAAATTCAAATCGTCAGTGAACGCAATCCTGAACTATTGCCGTGGGGGGAACTCGGCATCGATATCGTCGTCGAAGCGACAGGAAAGTTCAACTCAGATACGGGTGCTGCGAAGCATTTAGTGGCAGGCGCAAAAAAGGTCGTCATCACGGCACCTGCTAAAGGGGATGTCCGGACGATCGTCATGGGTGTCAATGACGACATGTATGATCATGAAACAGATGCTATCGTCTCGAACGCATCGTGTACGACGAACTGTCTCGCACCTGTCGTGCAAGTCATCGACCGGGCATTCGGAATCGAATCGGGTCTCGTGACGACGGTTCACGCGTTTACGAACGATCAAAATAATATTGATAATCCACATAAGGATTTACGACGCGCCCGTGCATGTGGCTCATCCATCATTCCAACATCGACAGGTGCGGCAAAGGCGATTTCTCTCGTCTTGCCACACTTGGAAGGAAAATTGAATGGACTCGCGCTTCGTGTTCCGACACCGAACGTCTCACTCGTCGATCTCGTCGTCGAAGTCAGTCGCGATACGACGGTTGCTGAAGTGAACGAAGCGTTCACGAAAGCAGCGGACGGTGCGCTTGAAGGCATTCTCGGAATGACGATGGAACCGCTCGTTTCGATCGACTTCAACGGTGAAGAGCGTTCGACGGTCGTCGATGGACTCTCGACGATGGTCATGGGTGGTCGTCAGGTGAAGGTCCTCGCTTGGTACGATAATGAGTGGGGTTACTCCTGCCGCGTCGTCGACCTCGTACACCTTGTTTCGGCGCACTTAGAGGCGATGGGAACGGTTGAAAAAGAACTTGAATTGAATTAATGACAACGGGCAGATCCCAGTAACGACGGGACCTGTCCCGTTTTTTTTCTAGAAATGTATTAATTTTTGAAATTTATCCTTGTGTATCTTTTTGATACTCGCTATAATTCAAATCGTGAACTTCAATCGGTCTGGCAATCGCAGCTTAAAGGGTTAGGACCTCTCTGGACTAACTTTCCCCCGTGGGTGCGAACGACTCAGGCGCAAAGTAAGTGATCAACTACTTTGAAGACCATTGAATGTAGGGGGGATCCACAAATGGATACTATGGGAAGACACATTATTGCAGAACTTTGGGATTGTAATCCTGAAAAATTGAACGACATGGAATTCGTTGAACGACTTTTCGTTGACGCAGCACTTCAAGCAGGTGCAGAAGTACGAGAAGTAGCATTCCACAAGTTTGCACCACACGGCGTCAGTGGCGTCGTCATTATCTCTGAATCGCACTTGACGATTCACAGTTTCCCAGAGCACGGGTATGCATCGGTTGATGTCTTTACTTGTGGGGATCGGATCGATCCAGCCATCGCAGCGAACTACATTGCTGAAAAGCTCGATGCGAAAATCCGTGAAAATGTCGAAATTCCACGTGGTATGGGACCAGTTCAAGTTCCAGCGGCTACTGTCCAGCACGTCAACTGACAACACACACGAATTCGTCAAGCCCTCGTCGTTCAGACGAGGGCTTTTTAATATGTCTGACGTCTGTTATTCTTAATAGTAGAAGAAACAAAGAAAAGAGGATGACCATGGGACTGAAGGAACGCTTGCAAAAACAGCTAGAGACATCCGATACACATAAAAACGAAAATTTACGCACACACTACTATGCGGCAACAGTCGAGATGTTGTTTGCTGGTTTAGAAAATATCTTAAAGCAAGAGGGCGGAACGGTTCGTCGTGTTGACGCGGAACGTGGAGAACTCGCTTTTACATTAAAAGAAGTCGACGGACTCGCGACCGTCATTATGGTGGCGGGCGGACGTACGGCCGTCGATTTATTCTTACATCGTGAAAGTCTTCTCGGACCTGATCTCGAAAAACACATCGAGCGAATCTATGCATCACTTGATGCGGGATATCGATTAAAAATGATTGGAACAAAAGAAATCACGTGAACGGAGGTACGGCATGCGCTGTCCAGCCTGTAATTTTAACGGAACAAAAGTACTGGACTCAAGACCGGTCCAGGATTTCGGTTCGATTCGGAGGAGACGTGAATGTGAGTCTTGCGGCTATCGCTTTACGACTTTCGAAATGGTCGAACAGACCCCTTTAATCATCGTAAAGAAAGACGGAACGCGCGACGAGTTCAATCGTGATAAAATTTTGCGGGGACTAGTGCGTGCCTGTGAAAAACGACCGATTTCGATTGAACAGCTAGAAACAGTCGTCAGTCGGGTCGAAAAGGCATTGCGGGCGACGGCTCAGCATGAGATTCCAAGTGAGCAGGTCGGACGTCTCGTGTTAAATGAATTAGCTTCCGTCGATGAAGTGGCATACGTCCGCTTTGCGAGTGTTTATAAACAATTCAAGGACATCAATGTCTTCTTCCAAGAGCTCTCTGAGCTGATGGAGCGACATCAAGAAAATGACCGTGAAAATTGAACGTGATATAAGAGAGGTCGTCTGTCCGGTCAGCGCACCTCTCTTTTTCTCCCTAAGGAAAGGACGAGTCAGATGGTAGAACGTGAACTTTCCGGTACCGATCTTTGCTTAGTGATGAGCAATGGTGTCGTCGACCGTGAAGCCTATCAATCTTTATATTATTTGTACCAGCCGATCATTGGTGTCAAAGCTCTTGGACTCTATCAAACGTTTTGGAGCGAGATGATTCCGGGAAAAACAAAATCCCAATACATCTCCCATGCGGAACTCGGAACGCTACTCGGTTTTTCCGTCGATGAATTCAAGGAAGAGTTATTCAAGCTAGAAGGGATCGGTTTGATCCGGACGTTCGAAGCGCGCCAAGCCGCGTATCGCTACATCTATCAAATCCGGGTGCCGCTCGCGCCGAACACTTTCTTGAATGACGGGGTGTTATCGAGTCTGCTATTTTACCGCGTCGGTGAAATTCGTTTCCGCTCCCTCCAGCATCGTTTCCGGACAGAACCGCTTCCGAAGAACATCGTTGATCGGACGGTCAGGTTTGATCAAGTGTTCGATGTGAAAGCTGGTCTTGCTTCCGCGCATCAGCCGAAGGCCTATGCGAAACAGGAACGAGCAGTATATGAATTCGATTATTCGTTTGATTTAGAAGAGATGAAACGTCAAACCGATCGCTTTTTACCACGGACCTTTTACTCAAAGGCGATCGATCATCTGCTCGTGAAGCTTGCTTACGTCACGCAGTCGAATGAAGCATTGATGGCGGAACTGTTGAATGCCCGTTTCCGTCACGAAGCATACTTGCCGATGACCGATGCTGAGAAACAAGAACGTTGCAAACAGATGATGTTGTCAGCGAAACAAAAACTCAGCCGAGAGAAAAAAGCGAAGGTCGCCTCACTCGACACGATCGAGGTCGGAGACGTCGAAGCAACGGAGACGATGGAAAGCACCCATCCGAAGCATTATGTCGCGAAGTTGCGGAAGGTCAAAGCGCTGTCAGAACGAGATGAAGAGCTGATCCAGCAATTGATCATCGATTATGAAATGTCGTCTGGGATCGTCAATGCCGCCTACTATTATGCGCTCGTCGTTAAAAAGGATAATCGCTTCAGTAAGAACTTCCTCTTATCGATCGTCGATGATTGGAAACAGAAGGGGTACGTGACAGCATCCGAGGCACTGGCGAAGACGCAGGAGCAGGATGACTTGATCGCGAAGAAGCAGGAGCAAAAACAAGAACGCGCGCGTCAGACCGTTGGTGGACGTCGGGGACGGACCAGCAATACGAACGGCGGTCCGAATCCGAAATGGTTGCAAGAAGAGAAGGCGAAACAGCAACAGTATGAAGCCTCTAAAAAAGCGAGTTTCGAAGCGGATGTTCCAGACGATGAAGAGATGGAACGAATCTTACGAGAACTGAAGGGGAACTAAAGGAGTCGGGACATGGAACATATCCAATCATCTATCGAAAAAATATTAAGTCGACCGGATGTCGCAGAATCGGTTCGAGCGATTCAACAACGGGTGTTGTCTCATCCGGGGGTCGTCATGTTCTTACGGACCCATCCGGAAATCGATCAACGAATGATCGAGCGGGGCATGCTCAAGCTGAATGAATACGCGGAACAGATGGACGGGAATCGACTGATTGAAAGTAAGGCCGTCATTGAAGGTTATCAGCCGATCCTGCACGTCGAAAAAGGACAGATCGTCGTCTCGTATGAGAAGTCACAAGCACTCAAAGACCGAGAAGATGAACGTGCACTTGAGAAGAAATTCAAGAGCCTGTTCCTGCCGGATGAAGTGCGTGATGCGAACTTCAGTGATTTCGACTTGTCGACGACGGACCGGAAGCTCGCCTTACGTGCGGCGTCTCAGTTCCTCAATCATCTGCGTTCAAAAGAGCATGTAAAGGGACTGTACCTGCACGGTAGCTTTGGTGTCGGGAAAACGTATCTCTTGGCTGCGATCGGGAATGCACTGAAGAAAGAACGGATTGCAACGATTCTCGTCCATGCTCCTGGTTTCGTCGCTGAAGCGAAACGACGGATCCGGTCGGACTCGTTCGATACGTTCCTCGAAGGATTCCAAACGATTCCAGTATTGCTGATTGACGATATCGGTGCAGAATCGATCAGTCCGTGGGTACGGGATGAATTGTTCGGAATCATTTTGCAATACCGCATGATGCATCGTCTGCCGACATTGTTCAGCTCGAACTTATCGTATGATGAACTTGAGCTCCATTTCGGGATCACGAACGATCAAGGCGATAAATTAAAGGCCGCACGACTGATGGAGCGGATCCGGACGACGACACAACCGATCGAGTTCCTTGGCGAAAATCGACGTCGCTACTAATTTTCCTTGTCAAGGAAGCGACCGATTCGTTATACTAATGACACGTCAATAGACGATGCAACGATTGAGGATATGAAGTATGAAATGGACCAAACTAGCGAGAGAAGAACGGTGGAAGCTTCTCATGGAATCATTCATGTCTTTACTCCCTCATAGCACGAACGGGGCTAATCCGTTTGCGCCTCACGCCCGTTAACGCGTGTTCGAGCCGAACCAGTGAATGGTCCGGGAACGAGGGTGGTACCACGAGATTAAGACTCGTCCCTTTTTAGGGATGAGTCTTTTTTATTTTGTTAAAGGGGGAAACAGTCATGTCAAATATCGCACTTACATTTCCAGATGGCGCCGTAAAGGAATTCGCAGTCGGTACGACAGCAGAAGAAGTCGCTGCATCAATCAGCCCAGGACTTCGTAAAAAAGCATTTGCTGCCAAACTAAACGGGCACGCCATCGATTACCGTCGTCCAATCGAAGAGGACGGCACAATCGAATTGATCATGCCGGATTCAGAAGAAGGGCTCGATTTGATTCGTCACTCTTCAGCTCACTTGATGGCACAAGCCATCAAACGTCTGTATCCGGATGAAACGATTCATCTTGGAATCGGACCGACGATCGAGAATGGTTTCTACTATGACATCGATATGGAACGTCGTCTGACAGAAGAAGACTTACCAGAAATCGAGAAAATGATGAATAAAATCGCCGGTGAGAACTTGCCGATCGAACGGGAAGTCGTCTCGCGTGACGAAGCACTCGCGATTTATAAAGAACTCAATGATCCGTTGAAAGTCGAATTGATCGAATCGATTCCTGCTGATCAGGATTTGACGATTTACCGTCAAGGCGAATTCTTCGATCTCTGCCGTGGACCACACGTTCCAGCAACAGCTAAGCTACAAGTCTTCAAATTGATGAGCATTGCTGGTGCTTACTGGCGTGGGGATTCAAAAAACAAGATGTTACAACGGATTTACGGTACAGCATGGGCGACAAAAGATCAGTTGAAACAACATCTCCACTTCCTTGCTGAAGCGAAAGAGCGGGATCATCGTAAACTCGGGAAGGAACTTGAATTGTTCTTCACTTCTCAAGAAGTCGGTCAAGGACTCCCGATGTGGCTACCAAAAGGAGCAGCGATCCGTCGGACAGTCGAACGTTATATCGTCGATAAAGAACTCGAACTTGGATATGAGCATGTCTACACACCGGTCCTCGGTTCAGTCGATCTATACAAGACATCGGGTCACTGGGATCACTATCAAGATGATATGTTCCCGAAAATGGAGATGGACAATGAAGAACTCGTTCTTCGTCCGATGAACTGTCCACACCACATGATGGTCTACAAGAACGAACCGCGTTCGTACCGTGATTTACCGCTTCGTGTCGCGGAGCTTGGTGGTATGCACCGTTATGAGATGTCTGGTGCCTTAACTGGTCTTCAGCGTGTTCGTTACATGGTCCTAAACGATGGCCATACGTTCGTCCGTCCTGACCAAATGAAAGATGAGTTCAAAGCCATCGTTCACCTCATTCAAGAAGTCTATGCGGACTTCGGAATCACAGATTACAAATTCCGTCTTTCGTACCGTGACCCAGCGGATAAAGAGAAGTACTTCGATAACGATGCAATTTGGGAAATGGCACAACGTGAGTTAAAAGAAACAATGGATGAGCTTGAACTGGAATACTTCGAAGCAGAAGGCGAAGCTGCCTTCTACGGACCGAAGCTTGACGTTCAAGTTCGGACAGCACTTGGTAAAGATGAGACGCTTTCGACAGTTCAACTCGACTTCCTCTTACCAGAGCGATTCGAATTGACGTACAAAGGAAATGACGGACAAGATCACCGTCCGGTCGTCTTACACCGTGGTGTCGTTTCGACGATGGAACGATTCGTCGCATACTTGATCGAAGAATACAAAGGCGCGTTCCCAACATGGCTCGCACCTGTTCAGGTGAAATTGATTCCGGTTTCTAAAGTGCATGAAGACTATGCCCGTGAAATCAAAGCAATCTTGCTGAAAAAAGGAATTCGTGTCGAAACAGATTTCCGTGACGAGAAACTCGGATACCGGATTCGTGAAGCACAAGTCAACAAAGTACCTGTCATGCTCGTTTTAGGTGATAAAGAAGTCGAATCACGCGAAGTCAACATTCGTCGCTACGGCTCAAAAGACTCAAGCAACGCATCACTTGAACAATTCGTATCCGATTTAGAAACAGAAATCGCGAACCGTTCAAAATAATGAAGAATAACCGATTGTTCCGTTTTACGGGATGATCGGTTTTTTTGTATGTCCTTTAAAACAACTGCAGTAGATCCGATAAACAAGAGAGTTAGTTTTAAAAAAAAAGAAGATGGAAATATTTATTTTTATTTGGAAAAGGATTAGAATGTAATGGGAAATGGATAAATTTGTTTTATGAGTAGAAAGGACGTATGACATTGAAACGAACACTGACAGTAACGCTTGCTGCCTCCCTCTTGTTTATGGGAACTTCAGCTGAACAGCCAAAAGCAGCGACAACAAAAAAACCATATTATATTATTGACCCTACAACAAAGCCTATTGATCCCTTGATTCGAAAATACACGACGTATAATGCGAAAACCCGGAATCATTATACGATGCGTTCTTATTTAGAAAGACTTGAAAAAGAAGGGGGAGGCACGCTTGTTCTAAAAAAAGGAACGTATCTATCTCCACTGCGTGTCGGAATTCCATCGAACACGACGGTCATTTTAGAAGACGGAGTCATCATCAAAAAGACATCTGAAACGGGGACGTCAAAAATCAGTGCGACGACGAGTGTCTTTGATTTAGTAGCACCGTCTGTGTTACGTCTGAATAAAAAAATGTCGAAATACAACGGTACGAAAAACGCACGGATCATCGGAAAAGGAAACGCACAAATCGACTTAAACGGCTTTTCGCGAGGATCTGCCTTTGCGATTGCACACAACCAAAATTTATATATCGGTGGCATCACAGTGCGTAATCAAAAAGGATCACATGCGATGGAGTTAGACGCGACGAAAAACGCGACGATTGAAAATATGAAGTTCGTGGATGCGACAATGATAGCGAATACAGGACCAAATGAATCGATTAACTTAGATACACCGGATCCAATCACGAAAGGTTTTCCGTGGAAGTGGTCTGCTCAAGATGGTACACCAAATTCGGATATCACGATTCGAAACAATGTTTTTTCTAACATCAACGTCGCCATTGGCACACATCAATATACAGAGAATCGTTTACACACGAATATCCGGATTGAAAATAACTTGATCGAAAAGACGAAGGACTATGCCATTTCGATGATGAACTGGAAAAATCCGACCGTCATCAACAATACGATTCGAGATGTACACCGGGCAGACGGAAAAGCAATGACGATTTTAGGGCGAGGCATCATCGGTGGGACGATTCGCTATAATACATTCGAAAACGCCGATCGTGCGATTCAAATGCAACCGTTTCAAAGCGATGGATATGCACCAATTTATAACTCATTTACGGAAACAGAAAAACAGTACATGCAACAAAATACTGCCAAAGATGTTCAATTAAATAGAATCGTCTTATTTACGAAACTAAATGAATATACGTATGCAACAGCTGAACGATATGACTTTGTTCCGTACTAAACCAAGCAAAAGCACCCAAGACTAGCGTCGAGGGTGCTTGTTTTACGTTATGAACGCATTTGTTGCAAGAACGGTTCGATATCGACTTGAAGCGCTTCTGATAGTTTCTGACCGAGTGAAGCATCAGCACGGTAGAAGTTACAGATTGCGAGCAAGACTGTGTTCTCATGGCGAACCTGCTCGAGATCATTGACGAGGTTCTTCAGAAGAGCTGCTTGCTCGTCTTCTGTCAGACGACGGTATACTTCGCCGGCTTGACCGAAGTTGTTCGTCTTCTCGATTTCGAGACGACCGTGTTTATCATCAAGTAACGGCTGGTTTTCTTCCGTATACTCTGGTGTTTCTTTTGGTTCTTCTTGATATCGGTTTGGTTCGTAGTTCACCGGACTCGTTTGCTGACCAACTGGCATTGCACCATCACGTTGGTAGTTGTTCACTTGTGCGAACGGACAGTTGATCGGAAGTTGTTGGTAGTTCGTTCCGATACGGTAGCGTTGTGTGTCTGAGTAAGAGAATAGACGACCTTGTAACAACTTATCTTCAGATGGTAACATTCCTGGAATCAAGACACCTGGGTTGAATCCGACAGATTCTGTTTCAGCGAAGTAGTTATCGACGTTTTTGTTCAGTGTCATCGTACCAACGTGTTGGAACGGGATGACATCTTCAAACCAATCCTTTGTTGCGTCGAGCGGATCGAAATCGAACTGATCGACGTCAGCCGGATCGAGCACCTGTACGAACAGATCCCATTCCGGATAATCTCCGTCTTCAATCGCTTGGAACGTATCGTTTGAAGCGTGGTTGAAGTCTTTTCCTTGAATCTCTGTCGCTTCTTCTGCTGAGAGATTATGAATGCCAGCTTTCGGTACCCAGCGTAGTTTGACGTAAACCGTATTGCCATGAGCGTTCACCCATTTGAATGAATGGACGGAAGAACCACGCATTTTACGGTAACTTGCAGGAATCCCTTCATCCGTAAAGAGATGCATGAGCATGTTCGTCGATTCCGGACGAAGTGTCATGAAGTCCCAGTAACGGTCGGGATCTTGAATATTCGTGCGTGGATCTGGTTTAAGTGAATGGACCATATCCGGGAACTTCATAGCGTCACGAATGAAGAAGACAGGAAGGTTGTTCCCGACGAAATCCCAGTTTCCTTCTTCTGTATAGAACTTGACAGAGAATCCACGTGGATCGCGGAGTGTCTCTGGAGAATGCGTGCCGTGAATAACAGTCGAGAAACGGGCGAAGACAGGAACTTCTGTCCCTTCTTCTTGTAAAAACGCAGCTTTCGTGTACTTTTTCATTGAGTTTTTGACAGTGAAGACACCGTGAGCACCGAATCCACGAGCGTGTACGACACGCTCAGGTACACGTTCCCGGTCGAAATGGGCCATCTTTTCAATTAATTGATAGTCTTCTAATAACGTTGGTCCGCGACGTCCAGCCGTACGTGAATTCTGGTTGTCTCCGATTGGTACACCTTGATTGGTCGTTAATCGTTTTTCAGTCATCTGTTATTCTCCCCCTTATGTAAGATTAAATTGATTATAAAACAATAATCATTCTAAATAAACAATTTTGCTTGCGAATGTTCTGAATCTTTTTTTCCATGTTAAGAGTGTACCCGTGAAAAACAGGTTAGAAACTTCTTGCTTATCCGTCAAAGGATTGCTATTATAATCAAGTATGTGAGCAACGTTCTGTAAGAACATAGAAAGCGGCTTGACATCACGGGAAAACAAGTGCTATGATAGCAAAGTGAAATGACAACAAAGCAGAAGCATCCCGCTTCTCACCATGTATGACGACTCGTACTGGTTCATCATGAAGATACGCAATGTGTAGCGACTGCTATGCTTTGACGTTCCTTATGAGTGTGGGCGGGAAGAACTGCCGACGCTTTTTTTATAGCGTTTTCTATCATTCATTTTTCGTGCAATGCACGATGGAGGTGCTAACCATTAGCAAAGATCTGTTAATCAATGAAAGCATCCGTGCCCGGGAAGTTCGTCTTATCGGAGCGGATGGTGCTCAACTAGGTGTCCAATCACGCAACGAAGCGCTACGTCTCGCAGAGGAAGCGGAACTTGACCTCGTCATGGTCGCTCCACAAGCGACGCCGCCAGTTTGTAAGATCATGGACTACGGTAAATACCGTTTCGAGATGCAAAAGAAGGACAAAGAAACTCGGAAGAATCAGAAAGTGATTCAGATGAAAGAAGTTCGTCTTAGCCCGACGATCGAGGAGAACGACTTCCAAACGAAATTCCGTAATGCGAAGAAATTCTTGGAGAATGGTAACAAAGTGAAAGCGAGCATTCGTTTCCGCGGTCGTGCCATCACTCACTCGGAAATCGGTAAACGCGTTCTCGAACGCCTCGCAACGGATTTAAGTGAGTTCGGTGTTGTGGAACAGAGACCGAAGATGGAAGGACGCAGCATGTTCCTCGTGCTTGCTCCTAAGAAAGAAGACTAATCGAATCGAAGTAGGAGGGAATCTCTCATGCCTAAAATGAAATCGCACCGCGGTGCTTCTAAACGTTTCAAACGTACTGCTTCTGGCAAATTGAAACGTGGTCGTGCTTACACAAGCCACTTGTTCGGTAACAAATCAACAAAAGCGAAACGTAAATTACGTAAAGCTAGCATGGTATCTACGGGTGACTTCAAACGCATCCGTCACATGATCGCGAAGTAATTTATCCAATCGTATACAGATTTAGGAGGGAATTTATATGCCACGCGTAAAAGGCGGATATACGACTCGTCAACGTCGTAAAAAACAACTCAAATTAGCTAAGGGCTACTACGGCTCGAAACATACACTCTTCAAGGTTGCGAAACAGCAAGTCATGAAATCTCTCATGTACGCTTACCGTGACCGTCGTCAAAAGAAACGTGACTTCCGTCGCCTCTGGATCACTCGGATCAATGCGGCAGCACGTATCAACGGTCTTTCTTACAGCCGCATGATGCATGGTCTTAAATTAGCAGGTATCGACGTTAACCGTAAGATGCTCGCTGACCTCGCAGTTACAGATGCAACTGCATTTGCTTCACTTGCTGACACAGCAAAAGCAAAATTGAACGCTTAAGTTCTACAATTCGTCGGGGAATTTAATTCTCCGACGTTTTTTTCGATTTAATGATAAAATAAGAAGGCACGTCGATGAGACGGTCATATGATTTTTTTAGATAGAAGGAGAATTAAAGATGGATTGGTTGACACTTTTTGAGATGCAAGAACAGTTGGATAAACGGATTCAGTCAGAACATCAATTGACAGGCAATCAATTCGACGAGCGTCTGCTCGCCTTATTGGTCGAACTCGGTGAACTTGCGAACGAGACACGTTGCTTTAAGTTCTGGTCGAAGAAGGGACCATCCGCTCAAGTCACAATTCTTGAGGAATATGTCGATGGCGTCCATTTTCTACTCTCACTAGGTTTAGCACTTGATTACAAGAAAAGTCATTTTACAGAAGGTGACTTCTATTTGACAGCAACAGATGCTTTTTTAGACGTCTATAACAAAACGAACGTCTTTGCGATTTCGCGGACGGAACAAAGTTATGATGTTCTAATTGGTGCATACCTTGCATTAGGTGCTACACTAGGCTTTACACAGGATATGATTTTCAAGGCTTACATTTCTAAAAATGAAGCAAACCATGTGCGACAAGACAACGGTTACTAAGGAGGAAATCAGATGAACGAACAATTACATATGCTAAAACGTCTCACGGACGCAACAGGTGTACCGGGAAACGAAAAAGAAGTCCGGAACCTCATGCGTGAATATTTAGAACCTCATGCAGAAGCATTCCACCAGGATGGTCTCGGTAGCCTCTTTGCTGAACATAAAGGCGCAGGCGAAGATGCGCCACGTGTATTGATTGCGGGTCACATGGATGAAGTCGGATTCATGGTCACGAAGATTGATGAAAAAGGATTCCTTCGTTTCCAACCACTCGGCGGTTGGTGGGGTCAGGTCCTCTTGGCACAGCGTATGAATATTGTGACGTCATCTGGTGAAGTCATTCCAGGTGTAATCGGAGCAAAACCACCTCATGTTTTACCACCGGAAGCGCGCAATAAGCCGGTCGACATTAAAGACATGTTCATCGATATCGGTGCTTCATCAAAAGAAGAAGTCGACGGTTGGGGAATTCGTCCGGGTGATACGGTCGTTCCACATTGCGAATTTACTGTGATGAAAAATGAGAACTTCTTGATGGCAAAAGCGTGGGACAACCGGATTGGTTGTGCCATCGCAATCGAAGCAATCAAACGCTTAAAAGCAGACGGTCATCCGAACACGATTTTCGCAGGAGCGACTGTTCAGGAAGAAGTCGGATTACGTGGGGCTCAAACTGTCGCACACCTGCTGAAACCATCAATCGCCTTTGCTGTCGATACAGGTATCCCGGGTGACACGCCAGGAATGACCGATCGTGAAGCATTGTCGAAATTAGGTGAAGGCGTTCAAGTCATCATGTTCGATGCAACGATGATCGCACATCGTGGATTGATCGATTTCGTGACGAAAGTCGCAACAGAAGAAAATATCAAGTATCAACTGGACTTAACACCAGGTGGCGGAACGGATGCAGCGAAATTCCATTTGTCTAATACAGGTGTTCCATCACTTGCATTGACTGTACCGATCCGTTACTTGCATACGAACGTCTCAATCATGCATAAAGCCGATTTCGAAGCAGCCGTCGATTTAGTCGTTGCTGTGACAAAACGTCTTGATGCGGAGACTGTCCAAGCGATCTACGAGGGGTAATAAAATAATGAAGCACATCGCATCAGCAAAGAACGAAATCGTTAAACAATGGAAAAAACTCTTAACGAAAAAAGGACGTCTGCAGACGAACCGTTTCTTGATCGAAGGAGAACATCTGATTGAAGAAGCTGTTCGCGCTGGAATCGTCAAGGAATTGATCGTGCGTGAATCGTACCAAGTACCCGGTTCTTGGAAACGAAATGCCGATGTCTTTACGATCGATGAAGCCGTCATCAAAGTACTGGCTGAGACGGAAACGTCGCAAGGCATCTTCGCTGTCTGTGAGATGAAACAAGCTTCGGCACAATTAGAACGAGGACGCTATTTGTTGCTCGATCGTCTACAAGATCCAGGGAACGTCGGGACGATGATTCGGACAGCTGACGCAGCTGGATTCGATGGTGTCGTCGTCGGACCGGGAACAGTTGACGTCTATAACGGAAAAGTCATCCGTGCGACGCAAGGATCGCTGTTCCATCTACCTGTCATCTCCATGCCGCTCGAAGAGGCAGTCAATGCCCTGCACGAACAAGGAATTGCGGTAATCGGCACGGCGTTAGAAGGAGCGACGTCTTATCAAACGATCGCACCGATGGATGCACTCGGTTTAATCATCGGGAACGAAGCACAAGGCGTTGCGCCAGAATTGCTCTCTTACTGTGATGAGCGTGCCTACATCCCGATCCGCGGTAAAGCGGAGTCGTTGAATGCGGCAGTAGCGGCTGGTATTTTGCTCTATCATTTTGCAAGCGTGGATTGAAACCGACAAGCGTTCATGCTAAAGTGAACATCAGGAATACATCATGGACGTTGATGGAACAGAGTACGTTAGGGAACGATTCAATCAGGGAGAAGCGGTCGTAGACTGAAAACTGCTTCATGAATCTGCTAACCGAATTCACTCCGGAGTCGCACGAGAGATCGTGACGGGATGCGCCCGTTATCGCGCAATTGGAGGACTTTTCGATTGAAAAGTCAAACAAGGGTGGTACCACGGTGTTTACATCGTCCCTTCGGCATTTGCCGGAGGGACGTTTTTTTATATCTTCAACTAAAGGAGTGGGAAAGATGCGCGAGCAATTAGAAGCATTACGCGATGAAGCGTTGACATTAGTCGATCAGGCAACAACTCAAAAAGATCTCAATGACGTCCGAGTCAAGTATCTCGGGAAAAAGGGACCAATCACAGAAGTATTACGAGGAATGGGAAAGTTATCAGCGGAAGAACGACCAGTTGTCGGTGAGATCGCAAATACGGTTCGTCAAGCGATCCAAGAGCAATTGGAACGACGTCTGACAGCTGTCAAACAACAAGAAATGGATGCAAAACTGGCAGCGGAAGCAATTGACGTCACGTTACCAGGACGTCCGAAAAAGGTCGGTCATGCGCATCTCTTGCAACAGGTGACGGATGAGATCGAAGACATCTTCGTCGGACTCGGTTATACGATTGCGGAAGGTCCAGAAGTCGAGCAAGATCTGTTCAACTTCGAGATGTTGAATTTACCGAAGGATCACCCGGCACGTGATATGCAAGACTCGTTCTACATCACGGAAGAAATTTTGATGCGAACGCATACGTCACCGGTCCAAGCACGGACGATGCTCGCTTCTAAAGGTGAACCGATCCGCATTCTCTGCCCAGGTAAAGTCTATCGTCGAGACGAAGATGATGCGACGCATTCGCACCAATTCATGCAAGTCGAAGGACTCGTCGTCGGAGAATCGATTTCGATGGCAGACTTAAAAGGAACGCTTGAAGCCTTCGCGAAGCAGATGTTCGGTGAAGCACGTGAAGTCCGCTTACGCCCAAGTTTCTTCCCGTTCACGGAGCCGTCCGTCGAAGTCGACGTCTCGTGCTTCAAATGTGGCGGTAAAGGATGCAACATCTGTAAACAGGCGGGATGGATTGAAATTCTGGGCGCTGGAATGGTTCATCCTCACGTGCTCGAAATGGCCGAATATGATAGCACGAAAATGTCAGGTTTCGCATTCGGGATGGGTATCGAACGGATTGCCATGTTGAAATACGGTGTCGATGATATTCGCCACTTCTATACGAATGACGTTCGCTTCAGCGAACAGTTTTAAGGGGGAACGCAGATGTTAGTCTCAAAACAATGGTTGAACGAATATGTGGATGTCAGTCATACATCAGGACAAGATTTGGCTGATTTGATTACAAAGAGCGGAATCGAAGTCGAAGGCGTAGATGTCCGGGATGAGGCATTGAACAACATCGTCGTCGGACGTGTATTAACGAAAGAAAAACATCCAGAAGCAGATAAATTGAATGTCACGACGGTCGACATCGGGCAAGACGAACCGGTCCAAATCGTATGTGGTGCACCGAACGTCGAAGCCGGACAAGATGTCATCGTCGCACGCGTCGGAGCTCGCCTGCCAGGTATTAAAATCAAACGTGCTAAATTACGAGGTGTCGTCTCAGAAGGGATGATCTGTTCACTCGAAGAACTCGGATTCGAAAAGAAATATATCCGAGAAGATGAGCAGGACGGGATCCATACGTTCCGAGAACCAGTCACACCAGGACAGGACGTCTTGGAGTTACTCGGTCTACGCGATGAAATCCTCGAACTTGGGTTAACGCCGAACCGTTCGGACTGCCTCAGCATGTATGGTGTCGCATACGAAGTGGCTGCGCTTTATGATACGACACCGACTTTCCCGGCCGTTGAAGTCAAAGAAGCAGAAACTGCGACGGCAGTCGACGTGACGCTTGATTCAGAGGACTGCCCGTTCTACGCGGCACGAGAAATTCAAGGCGTGACGATTCAAGAATCACCGACTTGGTTAAAAAACCGCTTGATCGCGAACGGCATTCGTCCAATCAACAACGTCGTCGACGTTACGAACTTCGTCTTACTCGAGACAGGTCAACCGCTTCATTCATTTGATGCTGAAAAACTTGGAAAACGGATCGTCGTGCGTCAAGCGCACGCAGGAGAGTTGTTCACGACGTTAGACGAAGTAGAGCGGACGCTCGATTCTTCGATGCTCGTCATCACAGACGGTGAACGCCCGGTCGCGCTTGCTGGTGTCATGGGTGGAGCGAATACCGAAGTCGATGAAAACACGACATCGATCATTTTAGAATCAGCTTACTTCGCACCGATTTCCGTCCGGAAGACGAGCCGTGTTCTTGGACTTCGCTCGGACTCGAGTGCTCGTTTCGAAAAGGGCGTCGATCCACGTCGTGTCTTGTTAGCACTCGATCGGGCTGCAACTTTGATTGCTGAACTCTCGGGTGGAGCGGTTCAGGCTGGTGTCGCTCAAGCAGGAACGCTCGAGCTTGACGATCACTTGATTGAAGCGAGTGTCTCGTACATCAATCACCGTCTTGGTATGGAGATTGAAGGAACGGTCATGCAAACGTTACTCGAACGTCTTGGTCTCGGTGTTGAATTATCGGGTGATGCCTTGACAGTCAGCGTACCGACTCGCCGCCAAGACTTGAAAATTCCAGCTGATTTAGCGGAAGAAGTCGCTCGTCTCTATGGATATGATGCACTGACTTCAAGCTTACCGTCTGAAGCGAGCCGTGGTTTCTTACCAAAACGGAACATTCACCGTCGTCATTTACGCCGGACATTGCAGGGAGCAGGTCTTTCGCAAGCTATCACGTATTCATTGACGAGCGAACAACGCGCGATGCAATTCAATGAACGAGAAGATTTGCATCCGGTCAAACTGGCGATGCCAATCAGTGAAGCACGTTCGACACTGCGGACGTCACTCATTCCGGGACTCCTTGAAGTCGCGCAGCATAACGTCGCACGACAGCATGCCGATGTCGCGTTTTATGAACTCGGCAGTGTTTATCTGCAACGGGATGCGTCACTTGAGACACTCCCGATTGAACAAGAAATGATCGGTGGCGTCGCAGTCGGTGTGTCAGAACAACACCGTGCGCACGGAACGCTCGTCAAAACAGATTTCTTCGTCATGAAAGGAATCGTCGAGACACTCGCTTCTGCAGTCGGTGTTACGTTGACGTTCGAGGCAGCGAGCATTCCATCGATGCACCCAGGACGGACGGCGCGCATTTTGCTTGACGGAGAAGCGATCGGATTCGTCGGTCAAGTGCATCCTGGTCTGTCAAAAGAACAGTATGGTCTAAAAGAAGTGTACGTCTTTGAATTAGAGGCGATGGCACTGCGTACGAAAGAAGAGCAGGTCTACTCGGAAATTTCACGTTTCCCATCAATGACACGCGACTTAGCAATCGTCGTCGAGCGATCAGTGACGGCGCAATCCATCGTCGATGTCATGACGGAAGCAGCCGGTCCACTTCTTCAGACAATCGAATTGTTCGATGTCTACACGGGTGAGAACGTCGGAGAGAATGAAAAATCATTCGCTTTCTCCCTCCGTTATCAAAACAAAGAACGGACGTTAGTCGATGAAGAAATCACGACAGCGCAACAGCGAGTCGTAGATGCAGTGAAAGAAACGTTCAATGCGGAACTTCGCGCATAATCAGGATAAACAAACAGCCGCTTTCCTTTCAGAGGAAGGCGGCTGTTTTTCGTTTGACGACAGATTCAAGAAGCAAGTTCTTCTGTTTCAGATGAAGCAGCTTGTCGTTTCGTAAAGGTGAAATACAGTAGACCACTTACGAGAACGATCAGACTACAGGACAAGAACATATTGGAATAGCCGATACCGCTTGCGACAGAAGCAAGAATCAAGGCACCGATTCCAAAACCTGTGTCGTAAGCAAGGAAAAAGGTCGAGATGGCTTTCCCTTTCTGTGCAGGAGGTGCGAAATTCAAGAGGACGGTTTGAAGGCCCGGGAAGATGGAAGCAGAACCGACTCCAATAATGACGGCTGCAAGCAATAAACCGGCAAACGAAGGATACATGCCGAGAATGACAAAGCCTATCATATAAAGAACATACGATGGCAACAACACGAATGCAGCTCCTCGCTGATCAAACAATTTTCCGGCAATCGGTCGAATCCCGACCATCCCGAGAGCGACTAATGCATAAAAATAAGAAGCATATGCGACATGTCCGATCGAGTCCGTATACAGTGAGATAAACGCTGATGTACTAGAAATCGCAACGCCTGCCAACAGAGTTGCTATCAATAAAAGCGGACGTGATAAGAAGAGGGACTGACTTAAACGAAACGCGGACGTGCTTGGAATATGTTGACTCGTCAGCGGTAGACGCATCATTAACAACAAGGCGATGACTGCTAGGGCAGCAACTGTCACGAAGTACAGAACGAATGCTTTTTCTTGAATAAAGGTTAGACCAATGACAGGACCGAGGACGGATGCCAAGTTCATCGATAGGACGAAATAGCCCATCCCTTCACCTTGACGTGTTTTTGGAATCAATGTCGTAACGGCGAGACTGATCGAAGAAGATAACATTCCGAAACTAAACCCGTGGATGATACGAATAACGATTAAATAGAAGAATGATTCCAGTGGTAGGACAAGCAAGTAGCAGAGGCTCATTAATGTAAAGAGACTTGCAGAGACCATTAAGACACGCTTTAAATCATAACGATCTAACCAGTGACCGATCAGTGGACGAGAACAGACGGTTGCCAGGATGAAACTCGTCACGATCCACCCGAGTGCTGAAGCGGAGACTGGAAACTGTTTAGCAGCGAGTAAAGGAAGTGAGGCATTAAGTAGATAAAACGTGATGAAGAGCAATAAGTTAATGATCAGCGTCATGACGTAATGACGCGAGAATAACCGAGTGGTCATGAAGATTCCTCCTGTCGATGTAGAGTAAGTAGGTGCGTCATCCACTCACCAAGCTGTTGCTGATCGGTGAGGGAGAAGGAGGCGAGTAAGCGTTGGTGGGTCTCTTGGACCGCAGCATCGATTTGGTCGAACCGTTCAATGGCTAAAGGTGTCAATGAGACAAAGTGTGTTCGTCCTTCTTTTATCCGAGTGATGAAACCAAGCGTCTCAAGACGTGAGACGGTTTTCGTCACAGCTGGTTTTTCAATGATTAAGTAATCGGCCAGTTGGACTTGTGAGACAGGTTGTAGTAATGCAACTGCTTTTATTAGTGCCCATTGACCCGTATGTAACGAGTAGGGAAGCAAGGTAGCATCAATCTCTCGTTTTACGAGACGTGAGACTTTTGATAGTTGTCCGAGTACATCTTCTTGTGTGTAAAGCATCCTATTTCTCCTTTTAGTTAACTAGTTAACTTTAAGAGTGTATCAAAGCTGATTAAGAGGTGCAAGGGAAGAAACACTCATTTCGAGCATTGAAGAGAATAATTTTCTAGCATGATAAAAGATTAGGCAGGTCTTAAAGCGGGTATGTTCCGTAAAAGAGTATTTGATTTACTTGAAACAATGGATACGACTGTTTATGTGATTGGTTGACTAATTCATCTTGACATAGAGAAGAGACAAGAAGGGAAGAGTACATCATGAATCGACTAGCGAAGCTTCTGAATGAACTATTACCACTCACTATAAAGGAAGCAATCAATCCACTCATTACGAATATCGCAACCGATTCGCGACAAATCACACCTGGCGGATTATTCATCTGTATCAACGGCTACACGGTTGATGGTCACGATTATATCAATCAGGCAATCGAGAACGGGGCTGTGGCGATTTTAGCTGAACGATCGTTTCCGGATTGCCCGATTCCCGTCATTACCG